>NZ_JAUBVF010000005.1:0-191534 GCF_036705685.1 Microcoleus sp. AT3-A2 | reverse complement strand
GTTGGAGCCGGCGCGGGTGTCGGAGTTGGAGCCGGCGCGGGTGTCGGAGTTGGAGCCGGCGCGGGTGTCGGAGTTGGAGCCGGCGCGGGTGTCGGAGTTGGAGCCGGCGCGGGTGTCGGAGTTGGAGCCGGCGCGGGTGTCGGAGTTGGAGCCGGCGCGGGTGTCGGAGTTGGAGCCGGCGCGGGTGTCGGAGTTGGAGCCGGCGCGGGTGTCGGAGTTGGGGCCGGCGCGGGTGTCGGAGTTGGGGCCGGGACGACACTACCTCCCAATTCAAAAGATCCGCTGTCCACGATCGCACCTGGAATGCTGTCGCCATCTTGAGGACGAGTCACGCCGCGCTGATCCGTAGTGGGTGCGCCGGTGGCAATCCCTGTATCAATTGCCGGACTTCCTGTCAGCAGCGGCCTGACTAAAGCGCCGTTGAGGTTTTGCAAAGGCCCAAGTAAGGGGTCTGCGATCGTAATACTTGCCGTCGCATTGAAATCGCTTCCGTCATTGGGATTTTTGGCCGGCCACTGAAAATTCCCTCCTTGATCGCTATATTGGGCGGTGACGTGTTGCTGAATGCCCCAAGGGTTTCCTCCGTTAGCCGCTGTATTGTTGGAAAGAATCGTGTTTTTGAGGGTGACATTATTGGCAGTGGCGAAGATACCTCCACCAACCCAGCCGGCAGAATTATCGGCGATCGTCGTGTTGAGAATGGTTGTGGGTGCACCAAGAGTCATTGCACCGCCGAGTTTGTTGAAATCACCAGCAGCAAACGCCGTGGAGTTGCCAGAAAACGTACTGTTAGTAATCGTAGTAGGGGCATTTCGCATCCACAGGCCGCCACCTTGATTGCCGGCTTTGTTGCCCGCAAAGGTGGTGTTGGTAATAGTCAATCCCTGGTTGGTGTTGTCGCTCAAAATTGTTACCCCACCACCGTTTCCAGGATTTCCACCGGGTAGCGCCAGAATTTCGTTATTTTGGAAGGTGCTCTTTTCCAAAATAACGTTGTCTTGGCTGCCGGTGAACAGATAAGCTGCGCCTCCTTCACCTCGACCTTTATTGTCTTGAAATACGCTATTGGTAATCTTAATTGTGCCGGAAGCTTCGCTGGGATTGCTGGCTCGATCGGTATAAACTGCGCCGCCGAAACCTCTTAAGAAAGAATTGGGCTGCCCTGTGGCGAAAGTGGCTGCTGTGGTGTCGTTGCCGATGAATCGGGAGTTGTCAATTGTCAGCTTACCTTGAAGGCTGTTAATTGCCCCGCCGTTAATTCCTTTGTTGTTGGTGAAGTCGCTGTTTGTGACTGTAAAAGTTTTGAAACTCAAAAAGCCGATCGCACCTGCACCGCGTTCATCGTTAGCTGCGGTGGCTACGTTGCCGTTGAATTTACTGTCGGTAACAGTCAGGGTATTGTTGAAATTACCAAAAATTGCGCCACCACCTTTATCGGCGACGTTGTTGTTGAACTGAACGTTTTCTACTGTGAGGTTTACTTCGTCGGTTGTGCCGATCGCGCCACCTCGATCGGTAGTTTTGCCGTTAGTAATAATCAGGTTTTTGACCACAAAATTGGTAGCAGTGGCAACGTTGGCGTTGACAAAAAACGCGCGGGATGCGTTGTTACCACTGATAGTTAAACCCGCTGCTGCGGCACCGTCAATCGTGATGTTTTTGCCAGCGGGAATATCGAGTTGACCGCTGGTGAGAGTAATGGTTTGGCTGGCTAAACCTGGAGCGAAGGTAATTGTATCACCGGCAACAGCGCTGGCGATCGCAGCCCTTAATGAACCCGGCCCGCTATCGCTATTGTTGGATACTACGATCGTAGCTAAATCACCTTGGTAACTTGTCATAGCCTCTGACTGCAAGGCTAAGGGAGATTCAATTTGGCCAGAGGCAAATTCTAAATTCCAGTCGCCGCTACGGCCGGTTGTGTTGGTGGATGCCGCAACGTCAGCCCCGGTTAATTGACTGAATTGATCGACGAAATTAGCACCTGTACCGCCTGCTACATCGCAGCCGTACAGCATGATGTCTGCTTGTGGGGCTAGTGAAGTTTGCCACTTTTCCAACTGGCTTTTGTATTGCTCTATGTTATCTGAACCCAGAGCGGTATTGCCTAATTGTAGGCTGCCAGAACTGCCGTGAGAAATAATGTGAACCGAGTCTATCGCCCCGTTAGTAGAGGCATATTTTTCCATCTCGGAGGTGATTTGTTCGATGCCGTTTTTGGTGCGATCGAGTATTACTACCTGCTGTCCCGGCAGCACTCCCGCTGTAATTGACTCGTAATCTTCCACGCCGGAGTCAATGAAGACTAAGGAGCGCAGTGGCATTTTTTTAAAAGCAGATTGTGAGTTAACTTGAGCGACTGTAGAACTCATATTGGAGACTCCATTAAGGGCATTATTAGTAGATACACCCCGGAGTAATCTCATCAGGCTTATTTGATTATATCTTAACACCAAATTTGGAGATGGTGTCATTTTAAAAATATTTTTAGTGATTTATTTTGCTCGGCATTGGCCTTTTGCATATTGAGTCAAAGGGAAATTTGAGCCTCTATCTATGGGAATAGATGGCAATATTAATCGGGACTTTTGAAATAAATCTAGGTTCTATTATCCAATTTTTTTTGACCTTATTTTGCTAATAGTAGCCTGAGTTGAGGGATGCGGAAATAGTGGAGGTAATTCACCTCCGAATAACTCCTCTTATATTTAGTATTTCTTATTGGAGTGTGAGATTTTACGTAGAGGGACAAGGCACTAGAGTTTCCCTAGCTGTATTTCATCCAAGGGATAACTGAATTATGTAGATTTTGAAGAATTCTATATGCTTTGAAGCTGCTAGGTTGGCGGTACACCCAAATACTGATTACCAGGACGTTTGGTCGCATTTACTAACAGTCAACACTGTCTAATATTAAGTGGAACCCATCGCGGGAAATCAATTGTCTTATGGGGTGCTACCGACACTGTGAGGACTGCCATCCTCACTACAAACGTGATTCAAATTATTCAGCGGGAGTTGATATGATTGCTGATTTAGTCAGATCGAAATCGTTGATTGCGATCGCGCCTGCGTCACTAATTACAATTGCATTCGATCCAGTCGCCCTCGGTACATTCCACACCCTGCATTAAATCACTCTCCTTAATTAGCAAAAAGTCGATCGCGCCCATCGCCGTTGCTTAGTATATCACTATCTCGATCGGCATAACACGAACCAAGTCCGCTGTTTTGAGTCCGAGAAGTATGCGATTTTGGCAATTGACTTTTGTATCGTTCTAGGTAATCTGAACTGAGGATAACAAAGCCTAATTGCAGTTGGCCCGATCGGCCGTCAGAAGTCGAGCCAACTTTGCCAATCTCTCTAAGGATAGAGGCATATTTTTGAAGTGCCGAGGTAATTTTCTCGATGCAGTCAGATTCCCCAGTCAAAATTCTGGAAACAAAATATCCACCTTCATTGATGCTGGAGTCCTTGAATACAAAACTTTTGGATGGGGAATTTGTGTATTCCAAGGCGGGAGTCGTTTCCCTTAAAGAAGTCAACATATTCCGTCCTCCAAAAGTGTGTTGAGCGGTAGATACAGCCTTGGAGTCAGAGCTTCTGAAACTGCCAGCAACCTTGTTGATGTCGCCCATTCTTATTTAACCTATCTATCAGTTTGCCCTATTTCTGCAGCACTGCCATCCGCGATCGCACGGAATTTATATTCTGCGTGTTTTCCCTTAGTTCCGGCAAACGCGCAATTACCGATCGATCCGGTATCCTATCCGTGATCCCACTTTCAAAAAAGAATGCAACTGTACGCCGGTGCTTGAAACCTCCATAGTCTTCAGTCATTCCCCCATCTAAAATCTAAAATCTAAAAGGGTATGACACTTAGTAGATTGGCCTCGCAACTGCACCGCTCAAGATTCTGTGGAAGATGGCGGTTTTTTCCCTGCATTGCGAATATTAATGATCTTGTTGAGTGCCTCAAACCAAAAAGCAGCCCCCATCGAAATAGCTACGCCGCTCAATATCCAACCAAACAATTTTGCAATCAAAGCCGGCCACAATAAATTCCCCTGCTTATCTCGTTCTAAGCTGTTCTGTTCGCTCCATCCAAAAGGCAGAGCTACCTGATCCAAAGCTCGATCGACATCCTGTTGAACTTTTGTCAGACTGGTTAAATTATTTGATTTAGTCTTAGCATTATTTGTCACCAACTGCTCAGCGTACAAATTAACAGTCGATCGCAACATCGAATCCTTCGACAACCGATTAATAATATGAATGCTATCAGCATTAGCAGCGACAGCGATCGCAGTTCCGAGCAAAATCGCTACCCCTCTAGCATTCCGCTTGTAAACACCAGAAGCACGCTCCATCGATTGGTCAAACCAAATTTCAATTTCTTTCTGAAACCGCTGCAACTGCTCTTGAGTATCTCCGCCGCTTTTTTCAGCGCGCTGCGCTAAAATATAAAGGCTGCGTTTCAAAGATTCTGGCATACTGTCCAAGGTTTCTTGAATTTGTTGATAAATCGGACTCTCCTCTTTGAGTTCCATAATTTCTGCTACAGAATCTTGACTTTTTTTAACAGTATTTAACAGATTGCTGAAACTCGGTTGTAGTTGCCCTAGCAGCGCCCCTCGCTCAATTTTGCTATCAAAACGAGCCTTGACAAATGCCATCTGCCTCTGAAATTCTCTCCCTGCCAGCTCGGTTTCTGGTAGATAAACCTGAGAATCTTTAATATAAAATCCTAGCTTTTCCGACATCCGATCTAAGCTGTTGCTCAAACTTGCTAAATTGTTTTGATAATCTTCAACAACTCGATTGAACTCCGCAGTCAGCCACCTAAATTCTTGCTCAATAATCGGTTTAGTAGAATCCGGTAAACTCAGATTTCCTCCAATCTGTTGAATTTGTGCTAATTGTAAATTTTTAAATCTTTCCAATCGGGTTTTAGAGATAGAGCTGAGCAAGCTAGAAACCTTTAAAGTCTCCAAAAGGCTAGCAGAAAAACACTCGGCTGGAATATAAGAAGGCCCACTGGATTTATTGCCGAAAACATTTTTAGTACCCGTAACTCCGTGGTACAAATCCCCCATGCGGTGCGTAACAGAGCGGAATCCTTCTGACAAAACCCCTTTCGCTCCCTGATTCAAATCCTTGATAATCGGATTGGCGTAAATCGAATGGGCTAACTGTCCGACTCTCTTAAATTGCAGGGGATCTTTCGATCCTTCGCTGCCTCCAGAAATTAGCACTTCGATCGACTTCTTTAAATGTTCCGCCCGCCACTGCCAAACAGTAGCAATCAGTTCCTGGATTTCCGAAGCTAGCAAGCTTAAAGTCAGGTAGATAAATACTAAGCCAATGATAATATCTATAATTACAGGCAAGTTCATGGTATTTTCCTAGTCGCGAATAACTGCTGTCTAAGTTTACCTTCAGTTTGGGACGCTCAAAACTCTCTTAACTTATGTCAGAAATCTTTCCATTCCTAAGCCGCAAACTGAAAAATCGTTGGAATGACAGCTTTACAGACAAAGTGTGGATGCTGGCTTTTCTGTTGGCTGCAGTGCTGATTTTCGGGATGAATCTGGGCGGCGTGGCTTTGCGGGATTGGGATGAAGGCATTGCAGCGCAGGTAAGTCGTGAAATTTGGCGCGGCAACTTAAACTGGCTGTATCCGACGATCGACTCAATGCCTTATTTGAACAAACCACCGCTGGTACACTGGCTAATCGGGCTGTGTTTTGCCGTCGGCGGTGTCAGCGAATTGACGGCGAGGTTGGTACCGGCGATGCTGACAGCCACTTCAGTGCCCTTGCTTTACGCCATTGGCAGGGAGTTGTTTCCTCCGCGTTCGATCGCCATTTTTTCTGCCCTCGTGTATCTGACGCTGTTACCGGTGGTGCGGCATGGACGTTTGGCGATGTTGGATGGAGCAGTTTTGTGTTTTTTGCTGGCGGCGATGTGGTGTTTGCTAAGATCGCGCCGGGATTTGCGCTACGCTTTGGGGGCAGGGATTGGGTTCGGACTCATTTGCCTGACTAAGGGCGTGATGTTGGGGCTACTGCTGGGTGCGATGGGCTGTATTTTTTTGGTTTGGGATACCCCGCGACTCCTCACTTCTGGGTATCTTTGGGGCGGATTGGCGATCGGAACATTGCCAGTAGCTGCTTGGTATTTTGCCCAATGGCTGCACTACGGCAAATATTTCATCCACATTAATTTAGTTAACGAATCTTTCCGGCGAATTTCGGAACCTGTAAGCAGTCACAGAGGCCCGCCTTGGTACTATCTGTTAGAAATTTTTAAATTAGCTTGGCCGTGGCAGTTATTTTGGCTACAAGGGCTGCGTCTGAGTTGGGAAAATCGCAGTTTTGCAGGGCCAAAATTAGTATTGGTTTGGACTGGAGTATATCTGCTGGCTATTTCTGTGATGACTACTAAATTGCCGTGGTATGTTTTGCCAATTTATCCAGCTTTTGCTCTTGCCGTTGGCAGTTATCTCGCTGAAGTTTGGGAGCAACTGTGGCTGCCACCAGAGCCGATCAAAGAGGAAGCAGAAGAACGTTTTGATGCTATTTCTTTGTTGCCTCATCCCGCGATTTTAGCAGTGCTGGGTGTAGTGGCTGTCGTCGGTTGCGTGTACTTTAGTGGCTGGGTACGGATCGGGGGACAAATTGCGCCTCCAGAGCGAGATTTGCAGTTAATGCTGATGTTTGTAGCTTTGACAATGACAATGGCGGCCGTGTTGCTGCACCGCAAAGACCGGCAGTTTATATTAGTTTTAATTTGGGGAACTTACCTGACGCTATTGGTATTGGTGGCTTCAGATAACTGGGTTTGGGAACTGGCGGAGGATTATCCCGTTAAGCCGATCGCCGAAATTGTCCGCACAGGAACTCCGGCGGGTCAACAGGTGTTTACTTCTCACCGCTTGGGCCGTCCATCGCTGAATTTTTACAGTCAACGCCAAGTTATTGTCGCCGACGCGCCGACGCTAAAACAGAAATGGCAATCTCATCCTCAACCTTATTTTCTGTTAGAAAAACCAGTTTTAAAACATTTAGGTTTGCAGAATGCTGAGATTGTCAAAGCAGCAGACGATTGGGTTTTGGTAACTAAAAAGTAAGTTAATAGTTAATAGTCCCTCCTTGGGGTGGGTGAGATAACTTTCGATTGTCTACTGTTGCTTCAGATGGACAGCCTTACCGGGAGCGGACTAGAATTGATAAGAAATCAATCGGACAGTATCTAACCGCTAACAATCAACAGACTGCATTTCTATTTTTAACGCCGTTTCGACTCTTTGATACTCCGCCTCAACCTCTTCTAAAAGCGCGCAGGCCGGATCAGGTAAAGGCTGGTTAGCATTTGTTCCCATGCGGCCCATGATTTCGAGTTCCTCGCACAGCTCAAACAAACGAAAAGCACCGAGAGTACCGCTAATCGACTTTAAAGAGTGAGCCGATCGCCGCAAAGCCAGCGGATCGGCGTTGGACAGAGCCATAGAGATGCCTCGCAGCAGTTCGGGAGCTGTTTCGAGGTAAATCTCGATCACCTCGTCCAAAGCTTCCACTTCTCGCAGTCCCTCTATAATGTTGGCACTCAGGGAATCGTGGGTATGTGACAAAGCCCGATCGAGATTTGATGCACCACAATCGACGACTGCCGGCGAATTGGAAATTGTCAGTTGTGGATTTCCCGCAACAGCCACATTCGATCGCACTTGTAATTCACTCGTTTCTTCGATGTGTTCCGCCGGGGCATCCAAACAAACGATCGGCTGCAGACGATCGAATGCAGAGTTCGATCGAGATTTACACGCGATCAAAGCTCTCACCAACTGGTCAATTGCGATCGGCTTGCTCAAATAGTCGTCCATCCCCGCAGCCATACACTCTTCGCGATCGCCCTGCATCGCATTTGCCGTCATTGCCACAATCCAAGGCCTTGTCGATTTTCGATTTTCGATTTTTGACTTTCGATTGTTAGATTCCTCGTCAGTCAAATTTCGATTTTCGATTTTCGATTTTCGATTGTTAGATTCCTCATCATTTCCGGAAACTTCTGATTCTCCCGTGGGATTTTCTAAAGTTAAATCTGCTGAAAATTGCTCGCGGATGCGGCGAGTCGTTTCCAGTCCGTCCATTTCCGGCATTTGCACATCCATCAGCACCACATCGTAAGGCTGGCGGCGCAAAGCTTCGAGCACTTCGATACCGTTTCCCGCCACATCCGCGCGATACCCCATCCGCTGTAAAATTTGCAAAGCCACCTTCTGATTCACCAAATGATCGTCCGCCAACAGAATCCGCAGGGGTAAGTTCTCCGCCAGCATGGGTATGCTTTGCAAGAAAGCCCCGCTGGTGCGCTGCCCTCTAAATTCAGTTGTCTGTTCTCCAAAAATATTGATTAAAACATTGTAAAGCTGAGATTGTTTGATGGGTTTATTCAAAAAAGCAGCAAAATCCATCTCCATAGCAGGGGGATTAATTTCTTGCCTGCCGATCGAAGTTAGCATCACTAACGGCAACTTTTCGCAATCAGGATACCGGCGAATTTGCGCCGCTAAAGCTAACCCGTCCATTTCCGGCATTTGCATATCCAAAACTGCCAAGTCAAACATCTCTTTAGCAGCCAGCCAATCTAAAGCCAAACGAGCCGAATCTGAAGCCCTAGCCACCATTCCCCAAGACTGAGCTTGGAGAGTCAAGATTCTGCGGTTGGTAGCATTGTCATCGACAATTAAGACTCGCTTGCCAGCTAATTCAGGTTGAGAATTGCTCAAGTTAACTGGTAAGGAATTGTTGCAGCCATAAACGATCGTACTGAAATAAAAAGTAGAGCCAACGGATTTCGTATTTTGGCCGATCGGCTTGTTGCTGAGTACAGATTTGGCATACCCATATTTTTCGGCAATTTCGCAAGATTCTGCCCATCCCAAATCAAAAACTGCCAATGATCTAAAATCGGCAGGAGGATTGCCCGCGACACTACCCATACTTTCCACCCACATCCGGCCGCCCATCATTTCGGCCAAACGCTTGCTAATTGCCAAACCCAATCCGGTACCGCCGTACTGCCGGCTCGTTGAAGAATCAACCTGGCTGAAAGATTTAAATAGCCGATCCATGCGATCGCCCGGAATGCCGATACCGGTATCTTTGACCGCAAAATGTATTTCGTATGCTGGGTTAATTGCTACCGGTTCGCCAGCAATTAATGACAGTTCTTTAGCGTTAGCCGTCGGCACTGAAATCTTTTTTGCAGTCACCGAAACCACCACTTCTCCAGCGTCGGTAAATTTAACAGCATTACTGAGCAAGTTGATTAAAATTTGCCTCAAGCGGGTGCTATCGCCGATCGCCGTTGTTGGTACTGTACGATCGATCAAGTAACCTACTTCCAGTTTTTTTTGTGCCGCCTTGGTAGCTACCAAGTCTAGAGATTCCTCAATGCAAGTGCGGAGGTCAAACGGATGTTCCTCCAAGTCCAATTTGCCCGACTCAATTTTCGAGAAATCTAGAATATCGTTGATCAGCGTCAGCAAGGCATCGCCGCTGCTGCGGATAGTTTCTACAAAATCGCGCTGTTCACGAGTTAAGGGGGTATCCAGCAGCAAACCAGTCATGCCGATGACTCCATTCATCGGAGTGCGAATTTCGTGGCTCATGGTGGCTAAAAATTCGCTTTTGGCTCTAGTAGCCGCCAGTGCTTGATCGCGAGCTTTTGCCAAATCTACGTCGGTTTGCTGGCGTTCGAGTTCGCTTCCCACCCACTGAGCCATCAGTTTCACCAACTCTCTGTCTACAACTCGGAACGGTTCTGTCACAGGAGTCGGAGAAAAGAAGCACAGAGTGCCGTATACTTCACCTCCCACCGTGACGGGAATGCCCATGTAAGCTTCGATGGGGAAGGCTCGATCGTGCGTGTTGAAGGAAAAACCCGAAAATCTTACCGACTCAAAGTAAATCGGTTCTTTTGCCATTGCCGTAGCGACGCAGAAAGTTTTTTCCAGATCATAGATTTGGTGTTTGACGATCGACCCGTCGGGACACTCAACAGCCATTATTTGATAGTTGTCGCCTTGAATGCAGGACAAAATTCCCACGGACAGGCCTAAATGCCGACATCCCATTGCCAGCAGTTCTTGGAGGCGCAAATCAAAGGTAGAGAGGTGGTTGAGCGGGTCTGTACGGGGAGCCGAAGTCACTTGGTACAAAGCTTTGATTGCAGCTTCGCTTTCTCGCAGTTCTTGTTCTGTTTGCTTCCGCACGCTGATGTCGCGGGAAATGCCGATAATTTCTTGGACTTCGCCGGTTTGGGGATCACTGATCGTGCGGCCGGTGGTTTCAAACCAAATGTATTTGCCGTCTTTGCGGCGGATGCGGTAGCTAACGGTGTAAGTAACTGGGAGCGCCAGGACTTTCCAGTGAGCTTTGGCAATGGTTTCTAAATCGTCGGGGTGAAAATAATCCTTGGGGACGCGGCCGATGAGTTCCGAAGGTTCGTATCCCAGCAAAGCCCGGCTGGCGGGCGAGACGTAAATAAACACGCCTTTGGGGTCGTGTCTGGTGATCATGTCGGTTGAGTTTTCGGCCATCAACCGATAGCGGTCTTCGCTTTCATTACGTTCGACTTGAGAATTGCCCAATGCTTCTAGCATTCGGTTGATGCCGTCGGCCAAGCTTGCGAGCTCATCTTCTCCGGCCATCTGCACTCTTAAGCTTGGGTCGCCGTTGGCTGCGATGTTGCTGACGCTGGTGCTCAAGGAAGCCAATCTCGCCAAGACTAATTTTTCTAGCAACAGCAGGGTGATGGCGCTAAATATTAAACCTACTGCCAGTATTGATAAGGTAAACAGCTCCAAGGTAGCCTGACCTTGGCCGTAGATGATGCGATCGGTCTCTACTCGCAGCAGCAACGCTAGGTTGCCGTGGATGTCGCGAATCAGGGCGTATCCTGCGACTAAGGTGTCGCTGAGTGGCTCGACTAAAATTTCTGCTGATTTGAGGTTGGAAATTTTGAGTTTGACATTTTCCAACTCCTGCCTCGATCGAGCCATCGCCTTGGCGCTGTGCCCGGAGTAGTTAGTGCCTCCCACTTTAAAATCTAAACTCGGCAATCTAAAATCCACTGACAGGTGAGTCAGTTCTGAAAGCAAACCGATTTCGCTGCTGTCGAGGTAGCGCCCCAAGATCAGCGTCCCCCGCGACGGGCCTTGGGCGTTGCTGTTGAAGATGGGCTTGGCGGCAATCAGCAGCCTGGCTTCTGGCAGGGTAAGGACGCCTGTTTTGGCTGCCCGGCGATCGCCATCTACTGTCGATGAGTCTAGTAGCGCCTCGGTCAAGTGTTGTTTTAAGCTTTCGGGAATCGGGATTTCGGTTTGGGATTTAAGGTCGAAACCTTTGCTGAATATCGTCTTACCGTTGGAGTCAAGCAGCACCAATAAGTTTAGTCTCAAGTAAATAAATGTCGAATCGACGAAATTTGACTTGACAAAAATTTCGTTTTGTGTTTCGACGAAAGAGTAAGTATCGTCCCACTCGGCGTAATCTTGGGCGCTGGTGTCTAAATTCGACAAGTCATCATCTAATGCGTCCAAAGCCCGTGCGACATCCTGGCGGACGTACTGTGCCTCCAGGTTGTGAAAATCATGCAGCAAAATAGTTGATGCAGTGACATAGAGCACCACAATCAGGCTGATCAGCGCTGCACCGATGATTAATAGTGTTTTTTTTCGGAGTTGCATGGCGTCGCCCTCCTCACGGTGCTACTCGGCAACTAGCCAGGAGAGGTTTGAGACGTAGGTTGTTTAGCATTGGCGATCGCAGGGCCTGCGTGTTTGGACTTTTCTGGGCTGACGAAAGCAAAGCCCTTGGTAGTTCCAAGGTATCCGGTATGTTGCCCCCCACAGTCAGTGTAGTATTTTCACAGCTTTAGTTCCATATTATGCACAACGTATGACCTACAAGTTATAACTTGACGATCGGCATCTTCAAAAGAAACGGGCGATCGAACTCAAAACAGTTCGCGTTTGATACTGACGCAGCCAGGGCGGCGGGCTGTTGGTAGAATAGGCGTGCTGGGTTGAGAACCGTCACTATTATTGTACCTAAAAAATATTGAGGAGAGAGCGGACTGGGGCGCCGAGTTTTGCCTACCAAAAGGTTCTTATTGCCATAGCTGTTTTGATTTTTGTCCTTCTCTAACAATCCTTGCAGGAGTAGTGCAATAATCCCAAAAGCCTATCCAGCCTAAAAGCTTGAACCGCGTTCAACAATTGTCATAGCAGAGACAATGAATAGGCGGCGACTTTTCATTTATTACATCTGCAAATAAAATATACAACAATCAAAAAAATCGGCTTTTCACTTTTCTATTGTGAATTAATCAAAACTGCTAATTAAGATTTATAAATTCATAGTTTGCACAATCCTCAACAAACGGGTAGAAACGGGTTTACCCATAACATTATTCAACAGTACCAACAAATTAATACAAACTCGTTCCCATTCCTCGATCAAATCCTTTACTAACATTAGTGCCTGATATCAGTAGAAACTCATATCAGGCACTATCTGCAATCCGATCGCAACTTCAGTCTTGTTTATCGGATGACGGCTAAAGCACCGGCGCCAGCAGCAGCAGCGGCCGAGGAAAGAGCCGTGAAAAACAGCCACCAAGAGGCAACTTCTGCCGCTTTCCGGGTTTCTTCGGCTTGTTTTTCGGCTTGCAGTTTGATGCTTTCGAGGCGAAGCTGCGCCTCTTGCTGCAAGCGTTCTGCTCTTTGCAAGACGCTGTTGCGACTTCTTTCAATTTGGTCGATCAAGCGGTTGGCATCTGCTTCGGAAATGTCATCGCGAGAACTCATTAGTGCTACTAAAGTATCGCGATTGAAATGGCCCAGCCGATCGCGCAAAGCGTCAAATCCGGCTTGCGGATCGTCAAATAACTTCCGCACGTCCCGCGTAATGCCTTCGTAGTTGAGTTCAGGGCGATCGAGCGAATTGAGGTAATCCCGAATTTTTGCGAGAATCCCGTCAATTACCGACTGAATACCCTCCTGTATTTTCTGAATTTGCAGTGCGAACTCGTCACGCACCGACAAAATTCCATCGACAATGCGATTGGCTTCTGCTTCAGAAATATCTGGCCGCTGAGACAGCAGAGAAACAATTGTAGCTCGATCGATGTGCGACAGCCGATCGCCCAAACTGTAAGCGCCGACTTTCGGGTCATGCAGCAGCAGTTGCAAGTCGCGCTTGATAGCTTCGGGATTTAATTCATCCTTGCCCGTATTTCGCAAATAATCTTCTAAAACACTCTGAAAATCCTGCACTTGGCCTTGCACCCGTTTTGCCAAACGGCGCGGCGCTTTCACAATCGATCCAAGAGTTTCCTGCACTTGGTCGATAACTTGATTGACTTGTTCCTCGCTCAAATCTTTTCTCTGAGAAAGCAGTTTTACCAAAGTATCGCGATCAACTTGAGACAGGCGACCACGCAGCGCTAAAGCTCCTTCTTTGGGATTTTCCAGCAATTTTGTCAAATCCCGCTTAATCCCTTCTGGATTGAGTTCTGATTTGCCAGTATTGCGGAGGTAATCTGCAAGGGCGGTTGTGGTATGGTCGTACTGATCCTTAGCTTTTTCCGCCAACTTTTGTGGCGCATGCAGCGCGCCGTGCCAAGTTTCTTCGGTGCTGTCGAGAAGCTGATTTACTTGGTCTTCGCTGAGGTCTTTCCGCTGAGATAGCAATTTTACCAAACTTTCGCGATCGAACCTAGAAGCTCTAGCTCTCAGCGCCCACATTCCCGCTTCGGGGTTGTCCAGCAGCGTTTTGAAATCGCGCTTGATGCCTTCGGGATTGAGTTCTTCTTTGCCCGTAGACTTCAAGTATTCTTGCACTCTTTGCCACTGGTTGTCTAGTCGGGCTTGCGCTGCTTCTTGCAGACCTTTAGCATCTGCTAAAACTACATCTCGCGTCCTTTCCAACTCTTGAACAATCTGTTCTACTTCCTGGAATCCGAAGTTTTCGCGGCCTCGGAGAATTTGCACAAAACTGTCGCGGGTGTAAGGAGAAAGCCGATCGCGCAACTGTTCGTAACTAGCATCGGAATCCTCTAAGATTTTTTTGAAATCCCTCCCGATACCTGCTGCTGTCAGTTCCTCTTTCGGCGTCAGCTTCAAGTAAGTTTCCACCCGCCACTGCAAATCGCGAGCTTTTTCTTGCTCCTCGGCAAAGATCACGGTTTGTAAAACGCGCTGTCTAATTGCTTCTAATTCCTGGGAAATTTCTTTTATTTTGTCTTGGGTAAAAACGCCTCGGCTGGCCAGGATTTCGGCAAAATTAGACTGTTTTAGTTTTTCTAATTCCCGGCGCACAGTTCCTGGATCGGCTGTAGGATCGTAGAGAACGTCCCGAAATTCGCGCTCGATCGCTTGCGGGTTCATCTGCCACGAATAAGTGTTGAGTAGGTAGTTTTCTACGTCGGCACGAATTGGGCTGTAAGTTACGGGTTCGCCTTTGACTTGAGCGGTAATTTTATCAGCTTGCTGGCTAACTTTGTCTTTAGCTTCTTTGAGCTGACCGATTACTTTTTCAACATCTAAGTCAGAAATATCCGTGCGACCCAATACTATTCCCATTAAAGCATTGACTGCCATTGTCGTTGCTTGGGACATCATGGTCGGGCTTTGTCCAGAATTTTGACCGCCCAGATTGCTGAGGGCTTTTTCTACCCTACTTCCCAATTTATCTGAGACCAAATCGCCCGATTTGGCAGATTTGAGATAGTCTACTAATTGGGCGATGCCGTCTGATTGCTGCCCTTGTTTTCCTACTTGTTTCCAAGCATCTTGAAGTTGGTCTACAATCCGGTTTACGTCGCGTTTTGATAAGTCCGATCGCGAACTTACTAAATCTACGAGAGTTTGCCGATCGAGATTCGGCAAATTTTCGGCTGCAATGGTTTTTAGTTGCGGATCGTTGAGCAATTTTTCAAACTCGCTACGCATCCCTTTGATGTCTAATTCTGGCGGTTTGAGGCTTTGGATGTAGTCTTCGACGTTTTCGCGCAAGCTTGTGGGGTCGATCGCGCTACCCAGTTCGTGGCCCACTGCTGCTGCTGCTGCTTTGGCTGTGGCGACGACTTGGTTGCTAGCTGCTTTTGCGCCGATGGCTGAGGCTGCGGTGCCGAGAATCGCTTGAAAGCCTGATGTGGCGCTGTTGACGACGGAACCGATCAAAGAACCGACGGTGGTGGAACTCACCCAGACGAGCATTGAGAAATAGGTAGCCCAGACGACTAAACCGACGATCGCACCTAAACCGGGATTGCTAATCAAGCTGAGCTTAACTGCAAGCAAGCAAGCGAAAAATAAAGCGACGGTGACGGTTATTAGCGTCCAAGTGCCTACTTTTCTGCCGATGTGGCGGACTGGGGAGCTGCCACTATCCGAGTGCTGGCCGCCGTCGTCATGGGATTGTCCAATGTAGGAAAGGCCCGCCGCTACTGATAAATTTGTTAGCAAGAGTTGGAAAGCGCAGGCGAGCACGACTCCAGCTATCAAGGCGATAAAAAATTGTGGCCCTGAATAGAGGAGTGCTGCGTCTTCGGCTCTGTATGTAGTAGTCTGCTCTACTGGCACTTGGGCCAGCCAGAACCCGATGTTATACAGTTGTGGATTTATTGGCAAATTTTGATACATAGTATATTCCTCATTAAGGAGTGGGTGCGCGCTCATTGGCGCAAGTTAACCAATGTATAGTTTTAGACTCATGCCCCCAATGGCAAGCATCGCCTTATTGTCGAGCTAAAGCATCCCCCTACAGTTGGAAGTGTAGAAATATGTCTGCGGCCGGCTGTCACTTTAGGAATATTTGTGGTATGTAAGTCTGATTAAAAAAATCGCAGAGGAGAATCTGTGGTCGATCGATATTAAGAGTCGGCACAGAAGCCCAGACAAATTGTGAACAATTCATCAACCCATGCCATAGCAAATTAGCTTTGAAGGAATTCGATCGTGCAGCGAGAAAGTCATGCAATTATTATTGGTGGCAGTTTAGCAGGACTGTTGGCCTCTAGAGTATTAGCCAAACACTTCGATCGAGTAAGTATTGTTGAACGAGATTTTTTCCCAGAAAAACCCGCACCTCGCCCTGGGATTCCTCAATCTCGTCATCTTCACATCCTTTTAAATCGGGGGAAAATCATCCTCGAAGAGTTTTTTCCCGGCTTGGAAAAGGAACTGGTAGCTGCTGGTGCTCCTAGTTTAGATCCGAGGTCGATCGGGTGGTTTAGTCCGGCAGGTTGGGCCCCGCAATTTAGCCCGGATCTAAATGATGTAATTATGTTCAGTCGGGATTTACTTGATTGGCAAATTCGCCGCCGTTTGGCTGAAAATACGAACGTGCATTTCCTCGAAGGAGGCACAGTAACGGGGTTGCTGGCGAATGCCTCGCGCGCGGAGATTGCTGGCGTATCGGCGCGTTTTCGCGATCGCCACAACCCGGGTAACATCCATGCAGAGAATTTGTATGCAGATTTGGTAGTCGATGCTAGTGGCAAAGTTTCCAAAACACCTCAATGGTTGAAAAGTTTGGGTTATGAACCTCCGCAAGAAACCGTTATCAATGCTTTTGTCGGCTATGCCACCCGCATTTATAAATGCAGCGGTAAATTGTCAGACACAGCGCCAGTATTTGTATCACCAGGACCGCCGTTCCGCACCCGTGGCGGTGCACTTTTCCAGATCGAAGGCAATCGCTGGCTGGTGGGTTTCGCCGGGGGCGATCGCGATTATCCCCCTACAGACGAAGTAGGTTTTCTAGAATTTGCCCGAAGTCTGCCAACCCCGACAATTTATCATGGAATTAAAGACGCAGAAGCCATCACACCTATTTATAGCTATCGAGGTACCGAAAACCGTTTGCGCCACTACGATCGCCTCTCCCGTTATCCTGAAAATTTGGCAGTTATCGGTCATGCAGTTTGCGCTTTCAACCCAGTTTATGGCCAGGGAATGACTGTTGCTGCACTGGATGTTCAGATGCTAGATGAATGTTTGCAAAAGCAAAGAGAGCGGTATCCAGAAGGCGATTTAACAGGCTTTGCGCGACAATTTCAACAAAAACTAGCAAAATTACATACAATTCCTTGGACATTTGCCATCAGTCAGGACTCTCGCTATCCGGGAAGTGAAGGTGCAAAACTCAACCTTGCTACGCGGCTGACAATTGATTACATGGATTTGGTGTTAAAAGTGCTGGTCGGAGATGCTAAAGTTTGTCAAGCATTTTTGGAAGTTCTGCACATGATTGAGTCGCCAGCTATACTTTTTTCTCCCAGTATTGCGGTTAAGGCGATCGGACAATTAGTCACCGTTCGGCAGAAGGCAGAATTAAGATAAAGAGTTTATACAGAATCAGGTTAGTTTTGCCAATTATATTTTTTCACCGCCGATGAAAGGAGATAAACGCCGATGAAATTATATTCATTTGCGTTTATTTAACCTGATATTATGTCCGCTAGAACAGGGATGATAAAAAGCGTGACTTTTGCGACTGCGGTTTTCGGGTATTTCACGTAATTAAGAGGGGTTAAATCCGATTTAGTACCCCAATTGTCGGTTTTTGAAATAAATCATTAGATTTATTTCAAAAAATGTTTTTAGTCACGACTTACCCACAGGACTCAAGAAACCGGGTTTTTTCCCCATATCTCTCGGGCTTCACGGTATATTGTCGTAAAAAAAATCGGTTGCTGTAGCCTAGAATAATGTAGACTTGTGCAATTCTCAATTACCAGCCAAACAATCTAATTGTTCTTGCATTTGGGCGGTAACTCGATCGAAACAAGCATCAACATAATCGCGATCGCGCGCCGCCTCCGAACCGTACCTCTCAAATACAATCGGTTTGCACACGCGAGTCCGAATTTGCACGGGTAAAGGCAGGTTTGGCAAAGGCCCAATACTCAATCCCCAAGGCAATCCCAAATACACCGGCAATACCACCGGATCGATGCCAAATAGCCACGGCATCCCCCATTCATGCAATTGCTTTGCTTGTTCGTACAAATCTGCCAACACTATCAAAGTATCGTGTGCACCGTGCGATACAATCGGTACAATTGGCACTTCTTCTCGCAATGCTAATTTGATAAATCCCTTGCGTCCCGCAAAGTAGATTTGATCGCGCAAGTGGTGGGGTCGAAAAACATCTTGGGCGCCGCCCGGATAGACGAGAACTGCGGCATTTTTGCGTAAAGCTGCGATCGCCATTTTCGGATGCGCCTTGAGAGCACCACACTGAACCGCCATGCTAGCAACATCAGGAGAAACTTGCCAAACCGTCGGGTGCATCAATCCGTAGGCCAAGCGTTCAGTACCGTACCTGCGGAACCATTCGTATAGGAACATAAACATATCTGGAGCGGCGAGTCCCCCGTTGTGAGAACCGACAACAAGCATTTTTCCGCTCGCGGGCACGTGGTGCCAGCCGTCGCTTTGTACGCGA
Source organism: Microcoleus sp. AT3-A2 (assembly GCF_036705685.1). NCBI lineage: Bacteria > Bacillati > Cyanobacteriota > Cyanophyceae > Oscillatoriales > Microcoleaceae > Microcoleus > Microcoleus sp. AT3-A2. The sequence continues at coordinate 173,009 of NZ_JAUBVF010000005.1, read as the reverse complement.
AAATAGTAGCGGTACAGCCATTCCCAGATTGGCAACAACAGATGAATGAAGTCGGGATTGCGATCGTCTAAAGATAGACCGTCAAAGGGATATTTAGAGGATTTACCGTCTTTTTTGTTAGTAGTTTTTGTCACTGCAAAAATATTTAACGCTTTGGTCATTATATAGCAGAAGGAAGAAAGCTTTAACTCTCGAATAGAGAAGACTTTCGTTATTTGGGAAAGAAGGAAGAAAGGAGGAGATTAGTTGGGCTTTTCCTCTCCTTGTGCGTGCGCTAATCCCGATCACCCTCCCAACAAAAGATTTTTCCTATCATTAATCTGCTCCCATTCCGCAGGAATCTACCGAATTAGTTTCAGCAATTGAAAACCTCATAAATATCGAGGGCGGTTGCTATAGCAATATAATTAAATCAGAATTGGTGCAAATATTTGGTTTCTGATTTGAGCGGGCTGCTTTTGTTCGGAGGTTTTGTGCTGGTTGTCTCCACAGGAACAAAACCGTTTGCAAACAGCTACAGCAACTGTCGCTGATGGGGGGGCGGCTTTAGCCACAAAAACACAACTGTGCCTCAAGCCGATAAGTTTCCGTTTTGGAATATTTTATCAAGTTGACGCCCGCCATCGGGTCAATGCTAGCGATTGGTGCTGTTTGCCACAATTTTAAGTAAGGTACGATCGACAGTGGAGTTATGTCAGGGCGATCGAAGAACTGTATCCGGCTTCTGACACCCCACTACGACGATGGGGTCGATCGCGCCAATCGCCTGTCACTCAGAATCTGGCAGCATCTCAAGCACCATCTCGCTCTCGAAGCTGCCAAGAATTCACCTGAAATGTAGCCCCATATTACTCAACTGCAACAACTGACAGCTAAATGGTTTAACGAACACCTGACAAGATATTCACGGACAACACATGACTTGGAGCCCTAGTAAACTGTCCCGCATTTAAACAGTTAACTGTTTACTTTTCCCCTCTGCCATTCCCCAACTCCGACACTTCCACCTTCTCCCCCTCCCCCGCTCTGCCATAATGAGCCATTTATAGGCGTAGCAGCTTTATTTGTCTTCGCTCAACTCACCAAACATTAAATTATATAAATTAAACTTGACTTGGAGTCATAAAAAAGTTATATAAGGCTTTTTTATGGAAGACAAATCGATTTTTTTGCTATATTAACCTGCAATTAAGAAAATAATTGTGGTTAAGTGAGGAGTTGAACGGATGAAAAACTTGAATTGCTGGAATAAACCCGCTGCATTGCTGGGCGCGATCGCGATCGCAACCGGAAGTTTGCAGGCCAATGCCATCGGTGTTGCCGCCCCATCAACATCCACTGTCAGTCAAGATGCGGAAAATATTTCCTTTGAAGATAGCGCCACGTTTCAAATAGCCCAGTCTGGCAACCTTTGCCGTAAAGTCACTCCCAAAGAAGGTTTGACCGTTCGCCAGAACCCAGACCCCAAATCCCCTAGAGTTGGCGGGGTAGGACTTAACACTCAGGTAATGCTGTCCCAAGGCGCTACTTCTGTTAAAGCCTCCGACGGTCGCCTCTGGATTCAAATTAGCGCTCCCGTCACAGGGTATGTAGCTAGCGGCTATCCCAACGACGAAAGTAATTTAGGTTCGTGCACAATTAGTCAAACTCCTTCCCCAAGTCCCGCACCGGCACCAGCACCAGCACCAGCGCCTGCACCAGCGCCAGCGCCAGCACCAGCACCAGCACCGGCGCCAGCGCCAGCACCAGCACCAGCACCAGCACCGGCACCAGCGCCTGCACCCGCACCAGCAGCAACACCAGCACCAGCGCCTGCACCAGCGCCTGCACCAGCACCAGCGCCTGCACCAGCACCAGCGCCTGCACCAGCACCAGCGCCCGCACCAGCACCAGCGCCTGCACCCGCACCAGCACCAGCACCAGCGCCCGCACCAGCACCAGCGCCTGCACCCGCACCCGCACCAGCACCAGCCCCAGCAACTGGCCCAGTAAGTCTGTGTCGGCAAGTAGAACCTCGCGTAGCGCCGAGGGGTCTAGCTATCCGCACTGAGCCTTCAAAGACTTCTGTGGTTAAAGGCGGTGTAGCGGCTAACGGTCAAGTAACGCTTGTGCCGAATTTCCAGTTAGTGAAAGATAAGAATGGAGAAGACCGCAATTGGGTTGAGATTTCAGCCCCTGTGGCCGGATTCATCTCGGCTGGAAATTTGATCATGTGCAAGTAAACTTCTGAGTTCGATCGCTCTTTTTGACTAAAAGAGCGATCGACACCGAAAATAGTTTTAAGATTGTCGCGCAGCCAGAAAACAACGCGGAGCCCAGATTGCTTCCTGGATTTAGGCAGGAATAACTTATTTCTGTCGCGAGTCAGAGTTTTGCTGCGATATCTTTGGGGTTGGAGACGGTAATTTTGCGATCGGCAATGAACTGTTTAGCGTTAATTGCTTCGTAGTTCGATCGGGCGGCGGGCTGCCCCATTGCTGCGATGGGAATTTGGATGCAGGCGAAAACAGCTAGGAAAAAGAGCGATCACTTCACAATTGATTGCTTCAAGAGGCTTCAGCTTGTGCGAGAAATTTTTGTCTCCGAGATGCGAAAGCCGCCAAATCTGCTTCCGTGAATTGAGTTTGCTGCCATGAGGGGCGGGCAAGCAGTCGATCGCACCAAGCTTTAATTTTAGGATAGCCGTCTAGGGACACATCAACCCAAGATAGCAAGGGCACGACGGTACCGGCAACGCACTCGGCAAACGTGACAGTGTTGCTAGCGAAAAAATGGCGATCGTCCAACAAACCTTCAAAGAATTTCAAGACAGTATCGACTTTTTCCTTAGCCTTTGCGATTTCCTGCGGTTGGGGAGTTCCCCATCCCATTTTTTCACTGCTGAGGGGGTAAAGTGCCGGCGCAAGTTCGTTAACCGTGACCAATTCTACCATTTTCACAACTGCCAAATCTTTCGGTTCTTTTGGCAGCATTGCCGGTTCTGGATACTTCGCTTCTAGATAGTCAAGAATTGCCAGAGACTCGACGACAGTGAAGTCATCATCGACCAAAACAGGGATGCGGTGAAAAGGATTCATTGCGACAAACTCAGGCTGCAAGTGATCGCCGTCCAAGTGGATTTCTACCAATTCAAAGTCGAGGTTTTTTTCTAAGAGGGCGATCCAGACGCGGCGGGAGTTGGGGGAAATGGGAGTGTGGTAAAGTTTCATGGCGGTTGCTATAATCAAAATATCATCATAACAAACTTCTAAAGATGCTATTATTGGCTGATTATTGGCTGATAGTGACTTCCTGACGCACAGACGAGGTAATAGCCTCTACTAGAAATAACCGCTCGCTAACTGACAATTTAAGCGTTAATTTCACTAATTCTTGAAAAGATAAATTTTGTGAATTTTCCGAATAATTATCATTTCGATCGGGAGAAAAACTCTCATCAAAACTTAAAGGTTTGGTATTCTGCTCTAAAGTTGTCGTCATGTCTGCGTGGAGAAGCTCTAAAAATTTAATATCGTTCCCTAGATCGGCAGCCTCATCCTCATCTACTTCTTCAATTACTTGCAAACGTTCTTTATAGGCATTGATTTGATGTTCAATGGCTTCTATAATAAACCTTAAATCTTTAAATGATAAATTCATGATACTTGCCTTGGTAAGAATAAATACTCATTGGCCGACTTGAGTTGAAAATACCCAAAAGATTATTTTTTCTATGCAGGTAATTTGATATAAAAAACTAATCAAATATACTATTAATTATATTAGGAGGTTGGGTTTATCTACTTACACCCAACCTCCTCTTAACTTATTCTATTTTACAGAAAAATGTGCCTATGAGGTGAAGTGCCTCTTTGTATTTTTCTAGAGTCATCGGTCTACTGGGCTGGAATAACCAATGACCGTCCCGGTCATTCACTAATTCCAGTTCTGGTGGAATGTCAGTGCCGAGGTCTAATTTATACCAATTTTTTCCTGAGCCTGGACTCTCAAAGGTTGATATTCCTTCTGACCGAGACATTCCTCCTGACAACCTTCCTTCTTTTAAAGTAGGCATAACCCATAATTCATCTTGCTGTTCATAAACGGTAATATCTTTATTGGGTCTGACATTATCCATTCTAGGTGAACTAGCATTCCCCTGTCGATACAGCGCAACGGGTGTTTTAGGCATCTTTAATCTCCTGAAATTGTAAAAAATTAACTGTCACGCAGGGTGAGGTTTTTGGGTATAACCTCGCTGATTACAGAGGCACGGGGGCCTTATAGATTGTGCGTTTAGTTAATTTCGCTTCAGAGTTAAAATTATGCCTACAGTAAAAGCACTTCCCAAAATAACAGGGCAGGCCCAAAAGCCCACCCCATCAAACGATCGACTATCGATTAGTAATCGAAGTCGCCGCCGCCCATGCCGCCGCCAGCGCCAGCAGCAGCGCCATCCTTCGGTTCAGGCTTGTCAACGACGATGCACTCGGTTGTCAGCACCATGCCAGCAATAGATGCGGCATTTTGCAGAGCAGAACGAGTTACCTTCGCGGGGTCAACGATACCAGCTTCAAACATATCGACAAACTCATTTGTCGCTGCGTTGAAACCAACGTTGAACGGCTTTTCTTTGACGCGCTCAGCAATCACAGCGCCATTCAAACCAGCATTTTCAGCAATCCGCTTCAGAGGAGCAGCCAGAGCCCGTGCCACAATCAAAGCACCGGTCAATTCTTCGCCCTTGAGAGTGCTGTTAGCCCACTCTTCCAATTGAGGAGTCAGGTGAGCCAAAGTTGTACCGCCACCAGGAACAATTCCTTCTTCTACTGCAGCTTTGGTTGCGTTGATCGCATCTTCCAAACGCAGTTTGCGATCCTTCATTTCTGTTTCGGTAGCCGCGCCGACTTTGATGACTGCGACGCCGCCAGCCAATTTGGCCAAACGTTCTTGCAGCTTTTCTTTGTCGTAGGAAGACTCGGTTTCGTCCATTTGACGGCGAATTTGTTCGCAGCGGGACTTGACGGCTGCTTCGTTACCTTCGGCAACAATTGTGGTGCTGTCTTTGGTGATGGTGATGCGGCGAGCTTTGCCGATCATGTCAAGCTTGGTGTTTTCCAGTTTCAAACCGGCATCTTCGGTGATTAGTTGACCGCCGGTCAATACGGCGATATCTTCTAACATGGCTTTGCGTCGATCGCCAAAACCGGGTGCTTTAACAGCAGTCACGTTCAACACACCGCGCAGTTTGTTGACAACGAGGGTAGCTAGAGCTTCTTTCTCAATGTCTTCTGCAATGATCAACAGCGGGCGGCCGGAACGAGCTACTTGTTCGAGCACGGGTACTAAATCTTGTACCAGAGCGATTTTCTTGTCTGTCAGCAAGATGAAGGGTTCTTCGAGAATCGCTTCCATCCGTTCGGTGTCGGTGACGAAGTAGGGAGAAATGTAGCCTTTGTCGAAGCGCATCCCTTCGGTGATTTCCAATTCGGTGGTCATAGACTTCCCTTCTTCCAGGGAAATCACGCCTTCTTTGCCCACCTTGTCCATTGCGTTGGCAATCATTTGGCCGACTTCATCGTCGTTACCAGCAGAGATGGAGCCGACTTGAGCGATGGCTTTGGAATCTTCTACTTGTTTGGCGTGTTCGGCAATTTTTTCTACCAAAAACGTGGTTGCTTTGTCAACACCGCGCTTGAGGGCGATCGCATTTGCGCCTGCTGCTACGTTACGCAGACCTTCTTTGACCATTGCGTGAGCCAAAACGGTAGCAGTTGTGGTGCCGTCGCCTGCTGCGTCGTTGGTTTTGGAAGCTGCTTGACGGATCAGGGCAACGCCTGTATTTTCTACATGGTCTTCTAGTTCGATTTCTTTGGCGATGGTAACACCGTCATTGACGATCTGAGGAGCTCCGAATTTCTTTTCGAGAACAACGTTACGGCCTTTGGGGCCGAGGGTTACGGCCACTGCTTCGGCCAAAATGTCCATACCGCGTTCGAGGGCGCGACGTGCATTTTCGTTGTAGATGATACGCTTAGCCATAGTTTTTGGGGATGAGAGGGTTTGAGATTTTGGATTGGGGATGATGGATTTTAGTCATTTGTCCCGTGTCATTAGTTGTTTGGCGGCGTTCGCTTTAAACTAATGACTGATGACTAAGGACTGATGACTAATGATTAATTAGTTAACGATCGCCAGAATGTCTTTTTCGGCTAGCAAGACGTATTCGTCTGTGCCGAGTTTGATGTCGGTGCCGGCGTACTTCGAGTAGAGAACTTTGTCGCCGACTTTGACTTCCATTTCAATGCGGGTGCCGTCGTCATTGCGCTTGCCAGGGCCCACGGCCGCGACTTCGCCTACTTGGGGCTTTTCCTTAGCTGTGTCGGGCAGAAGGATGCCGCCGGCGGTTTTTTCTTCGCTAGCGCTTACTTTTACGAACACGCGCTCGCCTAATGGTTTAACGGTAGAAACACTCAGTGATACTGCTGCCATAAATAAATCTCCAGATTACAGATCCTAGTCAGTCAGCCGTCAGGGTCGCTATGAAAGCAACAGCCGACTGCTTACAACTGACATATTAGCACTCTCGACTCCTGAGTGCTAATTTAGCTTTAGTCAGGGTCGATCGCAACTTAGTTGTCAGTACGGGTTCCCGAACCGAGACTGAGTTGGAGGGAAGGAGAGGGGAGAGTGGGGGCTGGGGTGATGACTTTAGACCGCTAACCAATTACTTTTGATTGATGAAGACAATGACAGAAAATAACGAAGAATCTTGCAGCCAAGGCTTGCGCGCTTGCGTCCAAAGCCTGGGAATCGATCGAATCGAGCGACATATTTTTATCTGTGCCGACCAAACCGTGCCCAAGTGCTGCGATCGGCAAACCAGTCTGGAGGCGTGGAATTACTTAAAAAAACGCTTGCAAGAATTGGGGTTGGACAAGCCCAGTGCCGATCGACCAACCTGTGTCTTTCGCACGAAAGCCAATTGCCTGCGAGTGTGCGCGTCTGGCCCGATTATGGTAGTCTATCCAGACGGAGTGTGGTATCGCGACGTTACTCCCCCCGTCATTGAGAGAATTATTCAGGAACATCTCCTCAACTCCAAGGTCGTTCAAGAATACGCTTTCTTGACTCATCCTTTGCCTGTGCCTGCTGAGGCCCAGCCAAACATTTAAGTATAGCGCTGTTTAAAGTACAGGGTTATAGGTAAAGTGTTAAATTTAAGGTTAAGGGTGAGAAATTGAGACAGTTTGGCGTCCGGGCGATCGCACCTGCTACAGCTCAATAAAACTATAGTTAGGTTCTTGTCTTCCCTGTGCGGCTTCCCGTGTTCCTTGTGTTTCTCAAAAGGTACAGTAACAAAAATAGATCGGAGGAACTGTGAAATTTTGTGCAAAAATTTCTCAGTGGCCGACACTAAGCAGGTTGCCAAACTACACTAGAAACAGTTAAATACGTAAGTAGGGAGCCTGCTTAAATTTCTCTATATCAGAAGTATCATTTAAAACCGGGGCATTAACCTGAAATTGAACCGATCGAGATTAAATATTTAACTTGGGCTCTGTTAGGGAGTCTCCAATCAATCAAGGCTGATCTTGATAGGGCGATCGTCCATTACTGGTTTGGGCTGCATTCCATGTCGTAAGACACTCACAAACAGCCGTCGATTATAGGTTGGAAAGCGGTAATACCCGCCCCGCTTTCCCTCACCGCCATCCCTTCAGTTGATCGTCGTCCTCCACCCCCAGCCGGGTGGCGGGGGACTGACGGAAAAAACAGAAGTGAAAACAAGGAAGTGTGCGGGATACTTTAGCGGGAATAAACATGACAAAGGACAATAATTCAGGAGAACAAAAACGGCTGATGCTGGTTGACGACGACCCCAATTTGATCTTGCTGGTCAAGGACTACTTGGAGTTTCGGGGTTACAACGTCATTACAGCAGAAAACGGCAGAGACGCTCTGGAAAAACTAGAACAAGAAGTTCCCGACTTGATTATCTGCGACGTGATGATGCCGGAAATGGACGGCTACACTTTAGTCAAACACATCAGAGAAGACCCTCGCACGAGCTGGATTCCGGTTCTTTTCTTGTCCGCAAAAGGTCAAAGTTCAGACCGAGTAAAAGGCTTGAGCACTGGGGCTGACGTTTATATAGTCAAGCCTTTTGAACCTGAAGAACTGGTAGCCCAAGTGGAATCTTCTCTGAAAGCAGCATCCCGCTTGATTCGCCACTCAAATCCCGGTATGGAGAGTGGCCCAAAAATTAAGGCGCGCCGCAATGTCGAATTGACTCCCACTGAGTTAAAGGTGGTACAGTTGCTAGCGCAGGGTATGGCAAACCGCCAAATCGCAGACGTGATGAATGTCAGCCAGCGGACTATCGAAAGCCACGTCAGCAATATGCTCGGCAAAACAGGTCTGCACAACCGGACAGAGTTAGCTCGCTGGGCTCTTGAAAGCAAAAAGGCTTGAGCCGAGGTAGTCTGCGCTAGGAAATCAGGGGAGCAAAATCTACTGCTATGCGCTTCGGTATGCCTGCTTGGCGGTACGGCTGTACGGCGGTAGTTTGAAGGCGCCATTAACCTTGACACGCCAGCCGGTATTGAGTTACTAGGCGTATAGTTTGTGAGGGTCCCTCGCTCAAATGCAAGCAGGTTTAAAAGAACCCTCTGGCGGTAGAGCCGAAAATATGAAATACTGGGGAGATGGAGTTTTCTGAAGTCTAATCTATTGCCTCAGTTAGCTCCATGTTGCTAAAATGTGATATTTAGATTAACTTCTTTCTACAATTATTAGGTCTAAGTTTCTATGACAAACTTAATGAACCGCCTTTCTATTTTTGTGGACGGGAACAATATGTTCTACGCTCAACAAAAGAACGGTTGGTTTTTTGATCCTCGCAGGGTGCTCGAATATTTCAAAACTTCGCAGCCGAATGTCATCTTGATCAATGCTTTCTGGTATACGGGTCTGAAAGACCCCCAAGATCAAAGGGGATTTCGAGATGCTTTGATCAGTCTAGGTTACACGGTTCGCACTAAAATTCTTAAGGAATATTACGACGATGCTTCGGGCAGATATTCTCAAAAGGCTAATTTAGACATAGAAATTGTGGTTGATATGTTTAATACCGTGGATCAATACGACCAAGTTGTGCTGTTTAGCGGGGATGGGGATTTTGAGAGGGCGATCGAGCTACTCCGCTCGAAAAATACTCATATTACTGTGGTATCAACCGAAGGAATGATTGCTAGAGAGTTACGAAATGCTACAGATAGGTATATAGACCTAAATGAAATTAGGGAACATATCGAGAAGATGGATTATTAGTCAGTAGTCATTAGTTATTAGTCATTAGTCATTAGTCATTAGTTATTAGTCATTAGTCAGCAGTCATTAGTCAGTAGTTATGGGTTAGGGGTTATTAATTATTCGTTATTGGCGCGAGACAGGGGACTGGTGACTGGAGGCTAAAATCCAGAAAAACGGACAAGTAAAAATCAGGAAAACACTTTTTAGAGCTATGAAAACTCAACCAAGTCAAGACCGGATTATTATTTTCGATACGACTTTGCGAGACGGAGAACAATCTCCGGGTGCATCTCTGAATGTGGATGAAAAGCTGACGATCGCTCGCCAGTTAGCTAGATTGGGCGTGGATGTGATTGAAGCGGGTTTCCCTTTCACCAGCACGGGAGATTTCGAGGCAGTCCAAAAAATAGCCCGATCGGTTGGCACGGAACATGGGCCGACAATTTGCGGTTTAGCACGGGCGAGAAAGCCGGATATTAAAAGAGCAGCAGAGGCTCTGAAACCAGCCGCCAATGCGCGAATTCATACGTTTCTGGCTACGTCTGATATTCACTTGGAGCATAAGTTGAAAAAGACGCGGGCTGAGATTCTGGAAATTGTGCCGGAAATGGTGGCTTACGCTAAGTCTTTTGTGGATGATGTGGAGTTTTCCCCGGAAGATGCTTGTCGATCGGAACCGGAGTTTTTGTATCAGGTTCTAGAACGGGCGATCGCAGCGGGTGCGACTACTGTTAATATTCCCGATACTGTAGGCTACACGACTCCGAGCGAGTTTGGGGCTTTGATTCGGGGAATTAAGGAAAATGTGCCCAATATCGATCGCGCAATTATTTCGGTGCACGGTCACAATGACTTAGGATTGGCTGTTGCTAACTTTTTGGAAGCTGTGAAAAATGGCGCCAGACAGTTAGAATGCACGATTAACGGGATTGGCGAACGGGCGGGAAATGCGGCTCTCGAAGAGTTGGTAATGGCGCTGTACGTGCGGCGCCAATATTATAATCCGTTCTTGGGCCGGCCTGCGGATTCTGAGGAACCGCTGACAAATATTGACTCGCGCCAAATTTACAAAACGTCGCGCTTGGTTTCCAATTTGACGGGGATGTTGGTGCAGCCAAATAAGGCGATTGTCGGAGCAAATGCTTTCGCTCACGAGTCGGGAATTCACCAAGACGGGGTGCTGAAAAATAAGCGGACATACGAGATTATGGACGCTGAGTCCATCGGCTTAACTGAAAATCAAATCGTGCTTGGTAAATTGTCGGGCCGCCACGCATTTCACACTCGCTTGAAAGAGTTGGGTTTTGAAATGGCAGACGATGAGCTAAATAAGGCTTTTGTCAAGTTCAAAGATTTAGCGGACAAGAAAAAAGAGATTACTGATTGGGATTTAGAGGCGATCGCCAACAACGAAGCCCACCAAGCACCGGAACTTTTCCGGTTAGAATTGGTGCAAGTTTCCTGCGGCGACAAATCTCGCCCGACAGCAACTGTCACTGTGCGGAATCCGGCGGGCGAAGAATTGACCGATGCTGCGATCGGCACTGGGCCTGTGGATGCGATTTACAGGGCAATTAACCGGGTGGTAAACGTACCCAACGAGTTGATCGAGTTTTCTGTACAATCGGTCACAGCGGGCATAGATGCGATCGGCGAAGTAACAATTCGCTTGCGCCATGAAGGCAAAGTATTTTCCGGTCACTCAGCAAATACCGACATTATCGTAGCCTCCGCAGAAGCTTACATCAGCGCTTTAAATCGGCTGTATCAGGCATTGCAGCATAGTGCTGAAAAAGCCTCCGAAAAACCAACTCCGATCGGAAATCAAGTTGTTGCAGAAGCACAGCGCTGATAAATTTACTGTCAGCCATTTTTCTTGAAACAAACCGCAGACGAACGCACATAACAGCAGATAGATCTAAATAAATCTGCGTTAATCCGCGTTCATCTGCGGTTAAAAATTAAAATCTTTTTTAGCAACAACAAACCCTAAAAAATGCAAGAAGAAACTTTAAAAAAAGAGCGACAATTCCACGATGCTTGGGCATCCACAATCGATATTGACGGCATTCGAGTCAATGATTACTTTGAAGCTTGTACCGCCCCAGAAAATAGATTTATAGTCCAGCAAATGGGCGATATTACAGGCAAACGCCTGTTAGATTTAGGCTGCGGCGCGGGAGAAAATAGCGTTTATTTTGCGAAAAAAGGTGCGAATTGTGTGGCGGCTGACTATTCTCAGGGTATGGTAGAAGTTGCCTTGAAATTGGCTGAGAAAAACGGCGTCCAAATAGACGGCTGCACGGTGAATGCAATGGCGCTGGATTTCCCGGATAATAGTTTTGATATTGTTTATGCTTCTAATTTGCTGCACCATTTGCCGGAACCATCCAAGGCGATTCGCGAAATGCACCGCGTGCTAAAGCCTGGCGGCAAAGCTTGTTTTTGGGACCCGATGAAGCACAATCCGGTGATTAATGTTTACCGCAGGATGGCTACTGAGGTGCGGACGGAGGATGAAACTCCTTTGGATATTAATATTGTGAATTTTGTCAAGTCTTTGTTTTCGGAGACGGCTTACGATACGTTTTGGCTGACATCGCTGTGGATTTTTTTACGCTTTTATTTGATAGAAAAAGTGCATCCAAATGAGGAGCGTTATTGGAAAAAGATTATCATTGAACAAGAGAGATTGAAACCGGAATACTCTCGGTTAGAAGAGTTGGATGGATTTTTGAAAAAGTTGCCTTTGATGAAGCGCTTGGCTTGGAATTTGGCTGTGGTGGCAACGAAGTAAGACGATTGTAGATTTTAGATTTTGGATTTTCGATTAAAGAATCGGGAATGACTGATGATATCAGTGGTAGGGTGCGTCAGTTTTGAGATTTTAAATCAGCGCCAAAAGTATTATTCTGACGCACCATTTGTTGTCAGGTGCGTCAGTTCCGAGATTGTTTGTTTGGAGCAAAAATAATCACAACTGACGCACCCTACTGAAAACTCTAAAAGAATTACAATAAGTCAAAGCATTTAATTAAGAGGCTAATTATGCCAGAAACTATTACTGCTATCTACGAAAACGGGGTTTTTCGTCCCTTGAGTCCTTTGTCATTGAATGATGGGGAAACTGTGCAAATCACAATTGTAGCGGAAGTGTCGCCGGAAGAACTCAAGGGCGATCGCGAAAAGGCGATTAAGTTGATGGATGTGCGAGGATTGGTGCGTTTGCCAAAGAAACAGGGTAAGCTCGATCGAGCAGAATTAATCAAGCGCGCGCAGCAGTGGCGGGAGTTGATGCAAAAAATGGAACCGCTACCAGGTAAGCCTATCTCAGAAATCGTTATCGAGGATCGTGGCCCGTGGTAAATGCTTATTTTCTGGATACTAGCGCTTTAGTCAAACGATACGTGCCGGAAATAGGCAGTGACTGGATTTTATAGATTACCGATCCTGCTACAGATAACCATTTAGCTATTAGCCAGATTACTTGGGTGGAGGTACACAGCGCTTTTGCACGCCGTCTGCGGGATAGAAGTTTGTCTGCGGAGCGTTTTGATTTAATTGTGCAAAAAGTTAGGGAGGATTTTGAAAATGAATACCGAGTCATAGATGTCGATCAAACTTTGATAGAAACAGCCACCGAATTGGTGATGCAACATCCGCTGCGCGCTTATGATTCTGTACAGTTAGCCTCTGCTTTGCGCTTTCAATCTACTACTCTCCTTTCCCAGCCAGAAACTCAACTAATTTTTGTTTCGGCGGACAACAGATTGCTGGATATTGCTCTGTCGGTAGGGTTGGCTATTGACAATCCTAATAATTATCAGTAATCAAGATGTTTGTAGTGAGGAATGCCAGTCTCCATAAAAATCAGAGGACTTGCATTCCTCACTAGAAACTAATTTGAGTGCGATCGTTATTTAGAGAATTTCTTTCAAAGTTTTAACTAAGATTTGATTCTGTTCCTCCGTACCTACACTAATCCGCAATTTGTCTTCTAATCGCGGCTGATTGAAGTATCGAATCAATATTCCCCGTACTTTCAGTGTTTGATAAATTCTTTCTGCATCGCCGCTTGGTGGCCTAACTAACAAAAAGTTGGTTTGCGAGGGCCAAACTTCAAAGCCTAATTCCTGGAAACTAACGGCTAGTTTTGCTCGCGAAGCCTTAATCTTTTCGGCGTTGGCTATTTTGTGGTCTTGATCTGCGATCGCAGCCGCCCCCACTGCATAGGCTAAAGCATCTACATTATAGCTGTCTTTGATTTTATTTAATTCTGCCAGCAGCGCCGGATTTGCTATGCCAAAACCTAGCCTCAATCCTGCGAGGGAATAACCTTTTGAAAGCGTCCTCAAAACTATAACATTACTGTACTTTTTTGTCAAGTTCAAAGCATTTTCTTCGGCGAAATCTACATAAGCTTCGTCGATGACAATAATGCCCGATAACTCTTTAGCCAGTTTCTCCAAATCTGCAACAGATATCGCTGTTCCCGATGGACTGTTTGGCGAAGCTACAAATGTCACTGCACCCTGGGCTGCTATTAGCAAATCGACTGGTAACTTGTAGTCGTCGGGATAAGGAACTTCAACAAATTCTGCATCTTGAATTGCTGCCAAAGTGCGGTACAATACATAGGTTGGCGCGGGACAAACAATCTGTTTCCCAGATTCGCCCACAGCGCGAACTATCAAATTTAATAAATCGTCGCTGCCGTTACCTACAACAATCCAATCGTCAGCAACTCCCAAAACTTGACTAGCAGCAATGCGGAAAAGTTTGCCAGTCGGATCTGGATAGCGGCGCAGCATTTCTCCGTCTATTTCCTGAAGCACTTTTAAGGCTTTGGAAGAAGGCGGATAGGGATTTTCATTAGAATTTAGTTTAATAATTTTTGTGCCTAGCGGGGGCTGTTCCCCCGGCACATAGCCAGACATTTCGTGGATGTTTTTGCGAAAGTAATTCATCTATTATCTGCGTTAATCTGCGTTAATCTGCCTGCATCTGCGGTTAAAAATATCATATCAAACAATTAGTGACTATCCGGGTTATACCCAAATCAAGTAACTTTTGCATATCCGCTCGATCGTCCACCGTCCAGGCCACAATGTCAACTCCCTGACTCCGGCTTTCTTGAATTAGTGCGGGGTTTTCCAGCAACACGCGATACAGACTGCTAATCAAATTATCCCGATGCGCCACAACTTGAGCTAATTGAGTTTTGTATGCTTCTAGATTAGCAACAATGTGTCCGATCGCCAAATCGCCAGATAGCCGCCGCACTTGTTCCAGAAATCCATCGTTAAAGGAGGTAATAACGCATTTATGTTGGATGTTTTCGCCCTTCAGAGTATTGACAAAATCAGCGACATCTGAATCAGACCACTCACAGTGCGGCTTGACATCAAAGTAAAGAAATTTGTCAACATTTTTGAGGATAGCTAATGATTCTTTTAAGGTAGGAATTTTTTCTTGTGAAAATTCATCGCTAAACCATTTTCCCGCATTAAGTGTCTGCAATTGAGACAGAGTTTTTTCCCTAACTTTGCCAGAAACTCCAGTGATTCTATCTAATGTTGCGTCGTGAAAAATCACTGGTACGTTGTCGGCGGATAGCTGGATGTCAAATTCGATCGAATGAGCTCCACGGGCGATCGCCAGTTCAAAAGCTGCTAAAGTATTCTCCGGGGCGATCGCCGAAAATCCCCGATGTGCAATAATTTCTAAATTCACTATCTTGTGCCCTCTAAAAACTCTGTCACAGTTTGATTAAAAGTTTCCGGTTCAGTCAAAAAAGACCAGTGATTACCCGGTACTTTTGCAACGGTAAGATTTTTCAAGTATCTATTGTATGGCTGCATTTGCCAAGCCATGCGATTTACGCCTTTTTCTGGCTGTACAAACAAAGTCTGGATATCAATATTTTCAGTTAAACCGGCAACTTTCATCACTTCTGCAAATATCTGATTTCTGGCTGTAATCGCAAATTTACTGCCCCAAGTTCCGTCGGATTTTTGTTCGATTTGGTGTTGGAATACCATTTGCTGCACGTCACTCCAATCTGCGTATTCTCCCGATTGTTTTGCTGCTGCTTCTGCTTGGGATAAAGTCGCAAACGGCCCCACACATTTGAGACAGTCTAATTTTCGGTAAACAATTGGCAGGGTGAGTTTCATCGCGGCGGGCAGTTTTGTGATGAAGATGGGGTCTACTAAAATCATACTGCAAAAGCGATCGGGATTTTGCCTAGCCCAAATCGCTGCTAGTTTGCCCGTCCAAGAATGTCCTAAAATGTGGGCGTCTGACCAGTTGAGATGTGCCATCAAAGCTTCTAAATCTGCGATCGCACTTTCAAAAGTATAGCCTGTTTTTGGTTTGCCACTTTCTCCGTGACCCCGCATATCTGGCGCTACAATATGATAGCAGTTGGACAAGTAATTGCCGAAGCTAGTCCAGACAGACGCACTATCTGCTAAACCGTGTAACAGCAGCAAACGCGGAACTTTGTCTTTCCCTGTTTCTGGCTGCCATTCTAGGTATGAAAGTTCGATTTCTGGTAAGTGCAAAGTGTTGCGTGTTGGCATGACTGGCGGTAGTTAATTACTTTGTTGAACACTCGGCGGTTGAAACCGCTGATCATCTACAAACGAAGTCCGCCTTCGCTGACTAAAAAATAAGGCATCCTCATACTAATTTTGGGTTTTCAAACTCAACAAGATAAACTGAGTTTTCTGCGCTTCATCAAAATTGTCATCGCTGACCAAAACTAGACTCTGGCTGCCATCTGGCAAGCGCGGGCCGAGAGTCATCCCCTCTAAATTGTAAAGCGGAATTCCGAGTTGGCTTAAGTCTAGCAGCAACTTTTTCTTAACAGGTTCGACCGCCACTCGTCCTTTGAAACTCTGAATTCTCGAAGTATCTGTAGCCGCCCCAACCGCTAATTGATAAATCCTAGCGCTGTATCCCGACAGCCCAAAAGAACGTTCTAAACTCAGAATCTGACCGCCACCGACAGTTACTAATTCTGTTAAACCGTTCAAAATAGTCATGGGAACTTGGTCGAGATTGTAAAGATTTTCTGAGACTAATTGCGGCGTTTTATCGACGATGATATAGTGTAAAAGACGCAGTTTACTTGCCTGTTCTGGGTCTAAATCTTGCATTAACGGCGCTTCCGTAGCTGCAAACAAACGAAACGGATCGAGACCGCCTGGACTAAATGTTTCTGGGTCGATGGTTAAAGATTCAAAACCTAAATTGTCTACCACTCCTTGCTGCTGTTTTTCATCGCTGGCATCGGGAATATAGCGCTTTGGTATTGGCAAATTTCCCCGCATTTGCCCTGTTTTAAGGTCAAATTCTCCGAGAAAAGGAGGGATACCAACATGAGTAACGCCTTCGCTGGCGACAAATACTGAGTTGCGGGGAGAAAGGGCGATGCCTTCGGGATTGATGGAACCCCAAGAGAAGGTTTCACCGTCTGCTTTTTTGAGGGAGATAACGCCGTCAACGGTAACTTTTTTCAGGCGAATATTGCCGGGGTCACTTGATGTGAGGTCGAGTTGGAGACTGTAAAATCTGGCTTCTCCGTTTTCGCTGGGGTCGTCGGAAAGAGCGTAAAAGCGATAAGCTTTGGAAGTGACTGCGCTAATACCTTTGGGATCGTAGGTAATTCCTGACAAACCGCCGACTGGTACTCCTTCAAAATTGATTTTTGGCAATTGGTATTCGCCCAAAAATTCTAGAGACATTTCTGGAAAAGAGCGGTCTCTAGCAACTACGGGAGTGGGGGCGCAAGCTGTGCAAACAGTTAAGAGAATTAGGGCTAGACTGAATAAGCGTAAAATGCGTTGGCGAAGCCCTCGAAGAGGATCGCCCAGCGTCTTTAAATCCCAATAATTGCTCAGTGCGGTGACATTTATTTTGTTGCTCTTGTTGAACAGTTTGCTTTTGTGCCATCTTTGTGACATAATTTATACCGTTTTGTAGATATGCAAAACTTGATGTTTCCAGAAAAGATGCCGAATCGCGGCCACCAAATTTTGAGAATGAGAAGTTCTGTGCCAATTGGGTGCTTGCTTTTCTTGTGGCTGTGTGCGGGTTCTATTGCTAGCGCCCAAACTAATCCACCAGGCCTCGATCAATTTTCCCCTAATCCTCTAGAAATTACCACACCCGATCCCCTAGCTCCCGCTAACGAATCTTTGAGCAGCACTCAGCGGGACGAACTGACAGCGGCTTTGGAAGAGTTAAACTTAGAAGCAGCGGCTAAACTGCAAGCTGGAGAGGGCGCCGGTGCTTTTGAAATTTGGTTCCGAGAATTGCGGCTGCGGAGGTATCTGGGGCCGGCGGCGGAAATTGCTGCTTTGAGTCGGGTAGGAAGTGTTGCTTGGAGTAACGGTAAAAACCTGGAACTACAGCTTATTACCAAACGGTTGCAAGCAATTCAAAAAGAAGTCAAATCCCAAGTACCACTTAATACTGAGTTGCTCCCCGCCTTCGCTGCGGCTTTTCAGCAGGTGCGCGCTAAAGGGCCGACTGTAGAAGTTTACCAAGAAATTCTCGAAAATGCGCGCCAAAACCAAGATATATTGGCCCAAGGTCAGATTTTGAAGGCGATCGGGCTAATTCACATCAATTGGTTGAGTTACGATAAAGCTGCTCCAGTGTATGAAGAATTGGCAACTTTAATTCAGGAAAACCGCGATTTATTTGCTGCTAATTCTGCTGTGCAAAATTCTGCTGTTGTTGCGGGAAACGGTGCGCCGCCGCAGCCTGTAACTCCTCCAACTGAGGTAGATGCTCTAAGACAGTTGGCCTACGTTTACCAACAGTCAAAACAACCCCTAAAGGCGATCGCAGCCAGGGAAAAACTAGCATCAGTGTATGTCAACCTGCAAAATCCCAGCGCTATACCACCGCTCAAAATTGCGATCGCTAGTGATTACCAAACCATAGGTCAAATCAATTTAGCCGCTCAATACTATCAGGAAGCCTACAATTTAGCCGTCCCCATTCAACAGTATGCCCAAGCTAGCGAAGCTTTGGATAAATTAGCTTTACTTTATCGAGCGCAAAAGCAGTGGGAGCCTACTTTGCGGATTTATCAAATGCAGTTGCTGTTAGAAGAGCGGGCTTACAATTTCTACGGATTGATGAACACTTATGACAATATCGGTCAAGTTTATCAAGAGATGAAGGCTTACGATAAAGCTTTGGAATCCTATCAAAAAGGGTTGGACGTGGCTAAAAGATTGGGACACAGACAAGAGTATTTTGCTAAGAAAATTCAAAAAGTTAACAAGCAATTGCAAAGAACTTCGTAGTTTTCAGCAGGCAATAAGGCCAATTTGCAATGTGAGTAATTTAAATGCAGTAAGGTGTGCAATGCACACCCTACAAAACTACTTTAGACTCGTAGGTTTCTCGCGAGATAGAGTAATATAGTACATCAGTTTCGTAATAACGAGCATTTTTTTCATATTTCATGCCAACTTTCTGTATCACCCGCTGAGAGGCGATATTTTCTGGGCGTGCGATCGCAACTATTCTATCCAACTTTAATATTTGAAATCCATAGTTTAGACTAGCAAAAGATGCTTCAGTCGCCAATCCTTGATTCCAATAAACTTTGTCGAGGGTATAGCCTAGCTCAACTTCCGGTGTCTTGTCCAGCAAAACCAGTCCGCAGCGACCAATCATTTTACGGTCTATTTTATGTACTAAAGCCCACATTCCGAAGTTGTTTTCTTCCCAACTTTTGAGCATGGTATGAATGGCGATTTCTGTTTCTTCTCTAGTTTTAAATCCTCTCAAGTATTTCATTATTTCTGCATCACTGTAGATGCGGTACAGATCGTCTAAGTCGTCTGGCGTAAATTGTCTCAGATACAATCGGGCTGTCTCTATTTCTTGCATGATTAATATAATTTATACGCCTAGATTAGGATACCAGTTTTGATAAGTCTTGCTACAAACATTTTGGTTGGATTTCCTTCCTCAACTCAACTAAACTACTTTTGACTGGTAGATTTTTCGCGAGATTGAATAATATACTCGCTCGGAATGGTCGAGGTTATGCTGGTATCTCATCCCCACTTTTTCCATTACCCGCCGCGAGGCGAGGTTTGAGGTATGTGCAACAGATCCAATTTTTTTGAGTTTCAATACTTCAAATCCATACTTGAGGCTAGCCGCTGCAACTTCCGATGCTAAACCTTTCCCCCAATACGCTTTTGCTAACACGTAACCGACTTCTACTTCAGGTGTTTTGCCTAAGAAGCGAAGCCCCCCGTCGCCGATTAATTGGTTATTTTCTTTATTGACAACAGCCCACAAACCGAAAGCGTGTTTTTCCCAATCTGCGATTATCTGAAATAAATCGGCTGCTGTTTCTTCTCTATTTCTGACGCCTTCGCTCAAATACTTCATCACTTCTGCATCACTGTAGATGCGGTACAGCTCATCTAAGTCGTCTGGTGTAAATTGTCTCAGATACAATCGGGCTGTCTCTATCTCTTGCATGATAAATATAACTTATACCAGTAGATTATAATACCAGTTTTGTCTGCCTACAAACATTTTGGTTGGGTTTCGTTCCTCCAGCCAACCTGCTGTTACAAGAAAACACTCTTTGTGAAACAGGCATTTTGCCTGTTACTGATATTAGTGCCAAATATTCATTCTATTTGTTACAATTATTAACTAGATATATTGTACAGTTTTTGCCATCAATGACTATTTCCTCACCAGTAGCAGACACCAAAAACAGATCCGGCCAGGAAACAGACTGGCGGTTATTCATGAGGTTGGCATCTTACGCAACCCGCAGCAAACGCTTGCTGATTATTTCGATCGTACTATTAGTACCGCTAGCAGTCTCAGGAGCAATTCAACCCATTCTCATCGGACAGGCAATTTCGGTAATTCGCGCGGAACCTACCTACGAATTCCTGCGGGGAGTGCCTTTATCTGCTGCATTGAATATTTTGGCTATTTTGCTCATGCTAACTATAACACTTAGATTAGCACTGCAATCACTTCAAGGCTATTTAGTCACCAAAGTAGGGCAAATAATTACTACTGACATTAGAAATGATTTGTTCGCGCACGTCACATCGCTAGCAGTGAGATTTTTCGATCGCACTCCTGTCGGTAAATTGATGACTCGCCTCACCAGCGATGTAGAAGCTTTGGGAGAGGTTTTCTCTTCAGGGGCGATCGGCATTGTCAGCGATTTATTTTCAATTTTAGTAATTGCCATTTTCATGTTTACCATGCAGTGGCAACTAGCTTTAATGTTGGTGCTGATGATGATACCAATTACCGCAGTCATAGTTTATTTCCAGTACCAATATCGCATAGCAAATTACAATACCAGAGAAGAACTTTCCGAACTAAACGCCCAACTGCAAGAAAACCTGACTGGTATTGGCGTAGTGCAGCTATTCCGCCGCGAAAGCTTCAATTCACAATTGTTTCGTGTCACCAATAAACGCTACATTAAAGCAGTTGACAAAACTATATTTTACGACTCAGCCGTATCTGCGACATTAGAATGGATTGCTTTAGTGGCGATTGCAGGGGTTTTGTGGATGGGCGGCCAAAGAGTTTTAGCCGGTAATCTTAACTTCGGTACTCTCTCTGCATTCATTTTATTTGCTCAGCGTCTCTTCGATCCGCTGCGGCAATTTGCCGAGAAATTCACCGCTATTCAAGCAGGATTTACCGCCGTCGAACGGATTAGCGATATCCTCAACGAACCGATCGAAATTAAAGATCCAACCAGCGAGGAGAAGGAAGAAGGAAGAGGGAAGAAGGAAGAGGGAAGAGGGAAGAAGGAAGAGGGAAGAGGGAAGAAGGAAGAAGGAAGAAGGGCAGGTTATTCACCGTTGTTGATAACTGGACATCCAGAGGCAACGGCTTACAACTTGTCTCCGTTCGATCGAGAATTGGCAGATAATCATCAAAATCCAGCAAGTTCCGAATATCGTTTAGTGCCTAACAATCCCCAATCACCCCCCGCCAATCCCACCTTGCTAAGGGGAGGAGAAAATGCCCAATCGCAGAATTCAGAATCGGGAGAAATCCAATTTGACAACGTGTGGTTTGCTTACAAAAAAGACGAATATGTCCTGCAAAACCTCAATTTCACCATCAAATCCGGCGAAAAAGTAGCATTAGTTGGCCCCACCGGTGCGGGCAAAAGTTCGATTATCCGTCTTCTCTGTCGCCTTTACGAACCTAGCCGAGGACGGATTCTGGTTAATCATGTGGATATTCGGGATTTGCCTCAAGCAGAGTTACGCAGGCACATAGGCGTAATTATCCAAGATGGCTTTCTATTTGCTGGTGACGTGAAGAGCAATATCAGCCTGGGAGAAAGTTACTCGATTGAGGAAATTCAAGCAGCAGCAGAAAAGACTAATGTTGCCCGTTTAATCGAACAGTTGCCTCAAGGCTATGATACGCAATTGCGGGAACGGGGAACCAATCTTTCGGGGGGACAAAAGCAATTATTAGCGTTTGCTCGCGCCGCCATTCGCAATCCCAGTATTTTAGTTCTAGACGAGGCAACTGCTAGTTTGGATGTGGGGACGGAAGCTTTAATTCAACAAGCTCTAGAACGTTTGATGGTGGACAGAACGGCGATAATTATCGCCCACAGGCTCTCGACTATCCGAAATGTCGATCGTATTTTAGTGCTCAAACGTGGGCAGTTAGTAGAATCTGGCAGCCACGAAGAGTTGTTGCAGCTAGAAGGGTTGTATGCCAGTTTGTACAATTTGCAAATGCTGGGAAGTTAATATCTGAAGGAAGAAGGAAGTTCGGCAACGGATTCGCTCCACGGATGTAACGGATGTAACGGATGTCAGGAAGAAGGAAGAAGGAAGAAGGAAGAGGGAAGAAGGAAGAGGGAAGAAGGAAGAGGGAAGAAGGAAGAGGGAAGAAGGAAGAGGGAAGAAGGAAGAGGGAAAATTCTCGGAATCTCGCGATACCCGACTTCTTCAAGAAGTCGGGTATCTAAAATCTAAAATCTAAAATCTAAAATCGGATCACTTGCCCGAAATCATTTTCCCCAGGGTTTCCGGCAAGTGAATTATATGTTGGAAAAGCTGATTTGGGCCGATGCCAAACAATAACTGCATCGCCAGCACAATCGCAGCTAAACCAATCGCTGTACCGATGCTGGCTTTCAATACTTTAAAAGCCCAATTAAACACCAGCCAAGATACAAGTAACGAAGCAATTAAAATAATTAGTTCTATTGGCATATAACATTTTTAACTTGATTTTAACTCTACATAACTTACGCATCAATACCAAAGAAACCGGGTTTTTTATCTGTGTTAAAGGCTTAAATGCAATATTTCCGTAAAAACCCTGTTGCTGCGTCCAAGATTACTCCACTTATTACTTTAAGCAATACTGCCGCGCTTCCGTGTTTCCTTATAAGAAATTCCGACATTTTTTAAGCCGGCTTTAATCATTTGCTGCTCTAACAAAGCGAAAAAGCGACTTCGATCGCCCCCCGTGACTACCGCTTGATTGTGAGCTTCTGCTAGAGTCACCGGATAGCCGCCGCCTTTGTGTACTTGAGCCAGCATCATTCCTAATGCTAAATCTAGCTGTGCTGTATCTTGTGCTACCCATTCCGGCACTTCTATTCTAGCAATTTCGGTGCCAACGTGAACGTAACAGAAATAAACTGAATTGAGCCCGTACAAATCTAAAATTCGAGCTTGGGATTTCCATAAAGGGCTTCTTTGTCCCGGTGACAGGATTGTTGCCCACAAAATGGCATCCCGCAAGGGTTCAAATTCTTGACAAGGTGCTTTTTCGGCGAAAGAAATTGTGGCGGAAAATCCGACGTTCGGGCAATTTGTCATGCAGTCTGGTACTTCGTGGGTGCAAGCTTCAAACCGCAAAAAAGATAAGCTTTCGCTGCTGCGAGAAGCGCTTAAGTATCCTAACAGCGGAATTCCTGCTAAACGCAACTTGTCCCAAGCTTCTAAAATTGGCAGCAAAATTTGATCGCGCGCTTCGCTGGGTAACTGTTCCAAAAACCAATAAATCAGGGAACCGTCTACCATTGCTAAAGCTGGCGCGGGCAATTTATTGTCGTTAACTTTTGCCCAATTGCAGCCCATTTCTGCTAAGGCAATTGCTTCGGAAACTGCCCGCCGGTATCCCATCCATTCTTCGGTTCTAATTCCCCACTGTCGCGAACCGTACAAGTCTTCGGGTTTGTAGAAAACCTCGGGCACACTGTCTAAAACTGGGTGGCGGCTTTGTCCGTAGTGCAGCATGACTGTGCCGACGTTTAGCAGGTAGCAGTAGGCTATTTCGTGATGGTTGGGGGAAATTTGCGATCCGTCTGTGGCAAAGACTGTGTGAGAGGCGGGGGGTGCGGTGATGTAGGTACGATCGGATAATGGCTCGATCGGCGTGGCAGCATTGAATAAAGTGCGATCGCGCCAATTCTCTTGCAATTCCACCAATTTTTCCTGTTCCGCTGCCGCCTTTACCAGCAAATTCTGAGCCACTTCCAAACGTTGGCGAGCCGCGTGAGCTTCCACATTCAAATGTTGGCTCATTCCCTGCATTGCCTTCGCTGCTTTAGTTAAATCGAGCATAGGTTTTAAGTCTCAATATTAGAAAGCTTTCAAGCTGAGAAATTATCAAAACACTTTTCATTTTTTTGTGCCGAAGCTTGTTTTTTGTCATACACGCGGTTTGATAAACTAAAATATTTCATACCAGCCAGAATAAATAGTAGTAAAAAAACCTGGTTTTTGAGGTCAGAAGTACCTGCAATAGTCTAAAAAAAACACATTTTTTTTAGTCGAGATCCTTGCTTTTTTGAGGAATTTCTGTTATATTTATCTTATAATGGGATGGTGAGAAAAATATTATTTTTGCCACCATCCCATTATATTAAAATACCATGTCTACGCCGCAAAAGTCAACAAAAAAGATGTAAAATTTTGTGATTTTTTTTTGACTCTGAAGAGCGAAAAAAATCACACCTGTCAATAAATCTAACATCAACAGTCGATCGGCAGCCAATCTGCAAAATCTCCGGCAAACTGCGACAGAGAAAGCAATTGAACTGGTGGATTTTGAGCCACAGATTCCCGTTCTGGCAAAGTATTGTAACCCCAATCAGCCAAAAATAACCTCACCTGAGATAAATCCGGCTGCTGCTTCACCGACAGCAAAGTTTTTAACCTATCTTCCACAAACCAAATAGTCGAATCTTTGCCAGATGCAGCCAAAAATTCCCGCAAAATTTGGTGTTTCGGCTTGTTGTATTCCTTACCAAAAATTAACTCCGACGGCATTTGTACGCCTGCTAGCTGCAAAAGTTCCCGCACAAAACGGCCTTCCTTCGTAGTGACGATCGCCACTTTCACCGAACTCTCCTGCAACGAGTGCAAGCGATCGGCAACCCCTGGATAAAAGCGGTGCAAAGACAGCCACCCAGCTAAATCCTCAGCAATCCAGTTATCGCGCAATCCATCTAACATAGCGCCTACAGACTGCGCTTTCAAATTATTATCAGTCAATAAATACGGTACTATATTGGGCCACTCTAGCAAAATTTGCTCTGGGGAAATTCCTGTCACCAATGCGCGGATCAGCAGTGGCATTTCCCAACCGGTTTCGATGGCGGGCCGCACTCGGTAAAAGCTCAAAGCTAAATCTGGATCTGGCACTGTTTCGACTGGTTTCCAGATTTGACAGTAGGTACGCCAAGCTGTTTGGAAATATTCGATTAGTCCGTCACAAATCACACCGTCAAAATCAAGAGCTAGAATTGTCGGAAAGTTATTAGTCATCAATCGATTTTAGATTTTAGATTTTGGATTTTGGATTGAAGAATTGAAGAATTGAAGAATTGGAGAATTGAACAAAGCGATATCACTGATGAATCCGGGGACTTTTTAATCGATTTTAGATTTTGGATTTTGGATTGAAGAATTGAAGAATTGAACAAAGCGATATCACTGATGAATCCGGGGACTTCTTATTGGAGACTATGTTTTTTATTTGGACACATCTAAATTCGGGGGCTTGTACCCTGGCTGCTTTCTGTCACTGGATTGAAGAATTGAAGAATTGACTATGCAAACACTCAGCAATGATTGGTCAAGAGTGGTTATTAAAAAGACTGAACTAGCGGTTGAGCGGCAATCGATTCTAGTCCTTGGGACTGCAACAATTGCGTCCACTCGGTCGTCAGCCGCGAATCATCGGGTGCGAGGCGCCGCATTTCGGCTAGAGTAGCAAGAGTCTCGTACCAAATCCCATTTTTAGCATAAGCAATCACCTTAGCCATAGGGTCGGGATTTGCCAAATCTTTCTTGAGATTTGCCTGGGGTTCAATTCGCTGCATCCATCCTTTAACAATATAATCTCCAGAACGCTCCAGAGGATCGCAGGCTAGTGCAAACGACCACACATATCGCTTACCAACCTCAATATTTTTTGTCTGGTCTTTCTCAGAAAGGCTAACTCCAACAATTCCGGCTTTGTCATTTTTGATAGTAGTTTCGTAAACTACTTCGGATTCATCTTCGTTTAGCAAAATAAACTCTACTTGAGCCGCCGGTTGAGAAACATATACAAAAAATGTTGGCGATTCTGTTAGCGTTAAGCCAATATTGCTTTCAGGTACTAAGGGAGTAATGAATAAACCATCGCGTAACTTACAGCCTCTATGCGTCCCCCCTTGTCGGTTGTCGGGGGCTGTTACATCGGGAGGTTTGAAATTAACATTCTGACTCAGCAGAATGGGTGCAGGCACAGCCTGCATCGGTGTCAGCAAACTGGGGAGAGTAACGGCGATCGCCAATACAGTCATCACCAGTGCAGTAAAATTTATAAAACGTTTCATTTTTCCACCAACTTGTAGAAATATTTATAGAGCACATCTCTAAATGTTAACCCGGAGTTTTAGCCCCGGGCGCGATCGAGTAAATGGGTCAATTTTCACATCGCCATCGGCTGACCGACAAAACTTCAAGAAATATCGAGATTTAAAGAGGGGCAACCAGTGGTTGAGTTGCAACTGATTCCAGTCCTTGGGACTGCAACAATTGCGTCCACTTGGCTGTCAGCTTGACATCCCCCGGTGTCTGACGTCGCATTTGGGCTAAAGTAGCGAGAGTTTCGTACCAAATCCCATTTTGAGCATAAACGTTGAGCCTAGTCATCGGGTCGGGATTTGCCAACTCGCTCTTGAGAGTTGCCTGCGGTTCAATTCGCTGCACGAACCCTTTAACAACTAAATCTGCAGCTCGGTCTTCGGGGTCGCAAACCATCGAAAACGACCATACATATCGCTTGCCAACTTCAAGGGATTTGTTGTTGTCCACGGTAGCAGGAATGGTAACTCCAACAATCCCAGATTTGTCTAGTTTAAAGGTTTTTTCGTAGACTACTTTGTCTTCCTTTTCGTTGAGCAAAGTAAACTCTATTTCGGGCGAAGTGTTAGGAATATAAACAAAAATTGTGGGAGAATCTGTTATGGTTAAACCGATATTAGTTGGAGGCACTAAAGGAGTAATAGATAAACCCGCTGGACAAAGCTTGTTGCCGCGATGTGCCCCTCCTTGTCGGTTGGCGGGGGCTGTTACGTCTGGAGGCTTGAAATTAACATTTTGACTCAGCAGAAGCGGCTGGGATTGTGCGCGCATCGGTGCAAGTGAACTGGGGAGGGTAGCTGCGATCGCAGATACGGCGACCGCAAGTGTAGCGCGATGTAGAAAACGTTTCATTTTGTTTTACCTTTCACTATAATTGCAAACACAGGCATTCGCTGATGGCGACAAATATTTTTGAGATGCTAGTCGAGGGCGCAGATACACAATTTATACCTTGACATATCATCAATAACATTAATTAATTCGAGCGGCAAGTGGATTCTCTGTCGGAATAATCATGTTGCCAAGGTCGCAAGTATCATTGAATACAGTTGCTCGGTACGTACTGTAAATTATTGTAACAAATTGGTCGGAGTTTCCGAGTGTTCTAAGATAGAAGAAGTCTCCGGCAGGTTGCAAAGGCGAAACAACTGCTGTTCCAGAAACGAGTCAAACTTTTATGCTCGGATAATGAGTAAAATATCTAACAAAATTCGATCGGCAGCGGCTCAATTGAGTCAAATGTATAAACCATCACTAGCATTGGCTAAGTCTGTATTAATTGCCAGCGCGGCAGTAACATTATCCTTAATGGGGGCCAGACAGCTAGGAATACTCGAACCCCTAGAATTAAGCGCTTACGACCAAATGGTGAGGTGGCGTCCCGAGGAACAGCCAGACTCACGTTTGCTAGTGGTGGGGATTACCGAAGCAGACATTCAGAAACTCAAAGAGTGGCCAATATCCGATCGCAAAATAGCTGAAATATTACAAAAACTCGACAAAATGCAGCCGGCAGTCATCGGTTTAGATGTACTGCGAGACGTACCTTTAGGAGACGGGCGCGAGGAATTAACTAAAGTTTTACAAAAAAGCGATCGAATTATTGGGGTATGTTTAGTCACCGACGGAAGCCCGGACAATCCCGGTTCTCCGCCTGCGCCGGGGCTCCCACAAAACCGGGTGGGATTTGCAGATTTCGGAGTCGATCCGGGTGGCATACTCCGCAGGGCTTTATTATTTATGAAACCGCCGACAATTGAGGGCAACTCTTCTGCCCAAAAACATCTTTGCAATGACGATTCTCAAGTTTTATATTCCTTCAACCTCCAGCTAGCACTCCGCTACCTGCAAGGGCAAAAAATCTATCCCAAACTGGCACCAGATCAATCTTTATGGCTGGGAGAAACCCAATTAAAACAACTAGCAAGTAATGACGGAGGATACAAAAATGCCGATGTCAGGGGATATCAAATATTAATTAACTATCGTTCCCGGCGGCAAGTCGCAAACCAAGTCAGAATTACGGATGTTTTAGAAGGGAAAGTTGACCCGAATTTAGTTAAAGATAAAATAGTTCTCATCGGTTACACCACAGAAACCGTTAAAGATTTATTTTATACTCCTTACAGTGGGCGACAGCAAAGCAACCAATTCATGCCGGGGATCGTGGCACACGCACAAGTAGTCAGCCAAATTTTGAGTGCAGTTTTAGACAACAGACCGATGTTTTGGTTTTGGCCGCAATGGGCAGAAATCATGTGGATTTCGGCATGGTCAATTGTCGGAGGAACCTTGGCATCGCGGATGGCTCACCCAGCGAAGTTGACAGTGACATTCGGAGCACTGCTGTCGGTGTGCTGCGCGCTCAGCTTTGGGATTTTTCTCTTAGGAGGGTGGGTGCCTGTGGCAGCGCCAGCCTTAGCATTAATCCTAACTGGCGGTAGCATTGTATCAGCAGAGAGATTTAATAAAGCCGGATACGGGAAAGCAATTAGCGATCGAGTAAAACAAGTCTTCAAAATCGAAATAGACCAAGCCAAAAAAGAACAGCAAGTCGCAGAAATCACAGAATCGGATTTCTTTAAAGAATTACAGCAAAAGAAAGATAAACTGAGGATTAGCAAACAAGAAACCTCTGAAAAAGCACCTTCCGAACCCCAAGAAATAACTGCCAGTACCCCAGAGCTTCCCAAGGCCGAAAGTCAGACAGACGATTACTTAGCTCAGTTGCAGGAAAAAGCCAAACAGCAGAAGCAGCGCACCGCCGTGACTGAATCGGAAAGTAGCTCAAAAACGGGTGTTCCGAACGGTACTGGTTGTGGTGCTAGTTCAGCCGAAACCAAACCTGATGACGAGTTCAGCGATTTGCAAGCCAAAGCCAAACAGATGCGGCAGCGCAGGGGCGCACAAAAGAGCATAAAAGATGAAAAAATGGATAGTCTAGCTGACAAGGAGGATTTGGGGGGCAAGGAAGAATGACCGAGTACTCGACTGCATCGAGAATTGCATCATAATTATTGATTCTCGCCGTTTCTTACCCTCATACGCATCATGTCCAAAATCATCTCTGTCCACTCTTACCGGGGCGGAACTGGCAAATCGAACACGACAGCAAACCTGGCATCTATTATCGCTCGCGGCGGAAATCGGGTCGCCATTGTTGACACAGACATTCAATCACCGGGGATTCACGTGCTGTTCGGTTTCAGCGAGAGCAACATGGATCACTGCCTGAATGATTACCTGTGGGGCCGGTGTCCGATCGCGGATACGGCGTACAATGTGAGTTCGCTGCTGCCACCATTAGCCAGTAACGGCAACCTCTACCTGATTCCTTCGAGCATTAAAGCAGGGGAGATAGCGCGAGTTTTGCGCGAAGGCTACGATGTGGGACTGCTTACCGACGGCTTTCAAGAACTGATCGAGGTTTTGAACTTAGACTACCTATTTATAGACACGCACCCGGGGCTCAACGAAGAAACCCTCCTCAGCATCACCATTTCCGACATCCTGCTGCTGATTCTGCGTCCGGATCAGCAAGATTTTCAGGGAACGGCTGTCACGGTAGATGTGGCCCGCAAATTAGAAGTTCCCAAAATTTTGATGACGATCAATAAAGCCCCAGAATCCCTTGATTTCGAGGATTTGAAGCAGCAAGTAGAGAGTATTTACAACATCCCAGTGGCAGGGGTACTGCCCCACAGCGACCAGATGATGCTGCTCGCCAGCAAGGGGGTGTTTGTGCTGCACTTCCCTAACGACCCTCTAACTCATGTGGTGGAAGGGATTGCGAAACAGATTGTGGGATAATTGGTGTAGCGAATGTCGATCGCCCGCCCAGGAGTTTCGCTTTCGCTCTCAATTCTTGCGGAGCGATGTCCTCCTGCGTATCCCGAATATTTGGTTAAAGAGTCAAGAGAATGGCGACAAAATGAGATACAAATAGATTATGAGAATTTGTTAAAAAACTTTAGGAGGAGAACTCATGGAATTTGACTTCCGCATACTAATAGTATTGATGCCCGTATTGTTGGCGGGCGGCTGGGCTGCTTACAACATCGGCAGTATAGCTCTCAAACAAGTGCAGAAAATGTTGAACAAGCAAGCTTAAACTCAGCCTCTTTTCAGGTAACTCCACAGCCGACTGTTTTTTGAGATACAAAAACAGTCGGCTGATTTGTGCATTGGCTCTGCTTAAGTGATGGCTGATTGTTGGCGGGCAATTTACGACTGCAGAGAGATGGGGCGAAAACAAAAGAAAAGTTAGATTTAAAAGTTAAGCAGAAACCGGGTACGCTTAAGCAAAATACTTTGTTGCAGCAAACGAGCCTGGGTAAAAAACCTAGCTGTGAAAGTAGGGCGATCGCGTAACTCCGGATTTTGATGTTTTGAGATCTACTCAGGAGTTATGAGTAGAGTTATAAAAATATTTGGTAAGCACGTTATCGCACAAAATATGAGACAATCACAAAAGTATTTGCCCTGACAATCGCCCTCAAAACTACGAAGTTTAACTGGTAGGGAAGATAGGTCAAATTGTCAATGTTAAATTCCTATATCTTTAGATAGATTATGCTTTTTCCCCGATCGAGCGGCATATTACTCCACCCCACATCCTTTCCCAGTCGATTTGGCATTGGGGACTTGGGAATGGAAGCATATCGCTTTATTGACTTTTTAGTAGAGAGTGACCAGCTATACTGGCAGATATTGCCGCTGGGGCCGACAGGATACGGCAATTCTCCTTATTCATGCTATTCAGCAATGGCGGGAAATCCGCTGCTGATCAACCCAGAACTGCTGCGGAACGATCAATTGCTCGCAGATGAAGACTTCGCTAATTTGCCAGAATTTCCGCTCGATTATGTAGACTTCGAGCCGGCGATCGCCCTGAAAGTGTCTTTGCTTAAAAAAGCTTGCGAAAACTTCAAAGCCAAAGCATCGCCGGTGCAGCAAAGAGATTTCTCAGCTTTTTGCGAAAGCAAAGAGAGTTGGCTGGAAGATTATGCCTTCTTTATGGCACTAAAAGATCACTTTGGCGGTGTTAGCTGGAACAATTGGGAACCAGAAATTGCCCGTCGAGAACCCAAGTCCTTAGAAAAGTGGCGCAAGCAGCTAAATGCTGAGATTTATTACTACAAATACGTTCAGTTTGAGTTTTTTCGCCAGTGGACGGAGTTGAAACGCTATGCCAACCAGCGCAATATTCAAATTATTGGTGACATTCCGATTTATGTAGCTCACGACAGCGCGGATGTGTGGTCGAATCCCAACTTATTCTGCTTAGATGAAGCCAGCGGAGAACCAGCTTTAATGGCGGGAGTTCCCCCTGATTACTTCAGCAATACAGGTCAATTGTGGGGGAACCCAGTATACAATTGGGAGAAGTTGCAAGCAACTAATTTCGAGTGGTGGGTGCAGCGTTTTGAAGCGATTTTCTCTTATGTAGACGTGACTCGGATCGACCACTTTCGAGGATTTGACGCTTACTGGGCGGTGAAGCGCGGACAAGAAACTGCGATCGAGGGAGAGTGGATTAAAGCGCCGGGAACAGCTTTGTTGGATCTAATTAACGAGAAGTTTGGCAACTTGCCGATTATCGCTGAGGATTTAGGGGTAATTACTCCAGAAGTGGAAGCTTTGCGCGATCGATACGAGTTTCCAGGAATGAAGATTTTGCAGTTTGCTTTTGGCGCGGGCCCTGGCGATCCTTTTTTGCCTTTCAACTACGATCGCAATTCCGTAGTCTACACCGGCACCCACGACAACGACACGACTGTCGGCTGGTTCAATCAACTGCAAAACTACGAAAGAGATGAGGTTTTGCGTTATTTGGGCTGCATCGATCCCCAAGGAATTCACTGGTCTTTAATCCGCATGGGTTGGATTTCTGTTGCTAATATGGCAATTGTGCCGTTTCAAGATTTGTTGGGTTTGGGTACAGACGCGCGGATGAATTTTCCGGGGAAACCAGAGGGAAATTGGGGCTGGCGGTATCGGCCAGAAGCTGTGAATTGGGAAGTGCGCGATCGGCTCAAAACTATGACTTACATCTCCGGGCGCGCTCCTAATAAACATTGAGCGTCGGGAAGGGGTAGTTGGTAATGGGTAATTGGTAATTGTTAATGGGTAATATCAAATCTGTTAGCATCGGAATTATTCCTATCTATCTACTCTTAATCAGCGTCAATCCCTTGTCATCTGGGGTTAATACATTCTCTTTTTTTTACCGCAGATACAGGCAGATAAACACAGATGAACGCAGATGAATTCTATCAGTTCCGGTTGCACCATCCGTGGTTGACGGTTGACTGGATTTGACTATTCCGATGCAACCGGGTTTGATAGAATGGGTAATTGGTAATTGGTAATGAGTGAATCAAGACGGACATTCTAATTAAACTCTGTGGACTACCCGCTATTACCTATTACCCATTAACAATTACCAATTAACACTCAGCCTTCATTCTGGGGCGGTGCTGAAGGCTTGAGTTCACTTGCTTTAAAAACAACTTCTTTGGCGACTCCAGGATCTCCGAGTTGTTCGGCTTGTCCGTTATTAACAGCAACCATTACCCCGCCGGCGTTACCTGCTACCACTACCAATTGCTTTTGAGCCCCCCAGGTGCGAACAGTCCCGGTCGGCAAAGTTCCCTCAAACTCTGTTTTACCATCGACTTCAACCTGCATCCATGATTCTGCTTTAAAAGTGACGTTAACCATCACTGGTTTATTGCCAGATTTATTTAAATTTTGACCGGTTCTTACTGCTTCGACAGCCTCGTAACTATCCGGTTTCTGATTTTGTGAGGCTCCTGATGCCTCAGCCGCTAAACGAGCTTGTTCTTGCTGCCCAAGCGCTCGTTCTTCGGCTCCCGCACCATTTTTTGCGGTCATAGAACCGCTCATCAACTGAGATAAGACATTGACCGAACAGATAATTAGAAATGTGTAAAAGAGGTAGAGGTGCATCGGCCGCAACTGAGGCGCATCTTGCCAGGATAGCTTGGTTCTCGATCGGGGCGGCGGTTCGATCGGGAAAAATTCGGCAAACTGATTTCCGTCCAAACCCATTGCTTCAGCGTAGCGCTTGATCAAACCCTGAGTGTAGACGGGTTCGGGAAGTTGGTCGAGTTGACCGTCCTCGATTGCTTGTAGCAGATTCCGCCGAATCATTGTTACCACGGCTACTTTGTCCAAACAAATCGACTGCTGTTCGCGGTATTGACGGAGTTTAGTTCCAATTTCCGCTAGCTTCTTCTGAGCTGTTTCTGGCTCTTGGGAGTGCAGTTTCTGCTTAGTGGTTTTGAAGAATAAAAACAATAAATTCTTTGTCATATGCTGTGCTCCGGGGAATTTACTGGCACGCTTATTGATGTTAGGTTGACTAGATTCCATAAATAAATAATTTCCGCATCTTCTAGGGGTCGGCAGCAGCCTGGTGGCAATATTGGCGAACCGGGCCGCTGCAATTGAATCGGGCCAATGGCTGTGCGGTGCAGGCGCACCACGGGATATCCCAAGAGCTCGGCTGTTCGCCGAATCTGTCGGTTTCTGCCTTCTGATAGAATGACTTCTAACAGAGTTTGGTCTTGCGCGCGATCGATAACTTTAACTTTCGCGGGCAAAGTTTTTCTGCCGGACAAGATGATGCCCTGACGCCACGCTTCCAGTATGGGTTCCGGGGGATCGCCGCTCACCCAAACCTGATAAGTTTTGGCGATCGAGTGACGCGGATGGGTCAAACAAAATGTCAGCTTACCATCATTGGTGAGCAAGAGGGCGCCGGTGGAATCTGCATCTAAGCGTCCTACGGGGTGGATGCCTTGACCGGAGCGCAGTTGGGGTGGCAGCAAGTCGAGAACTTTCGATCGGGCCCTTGGATCGCTGCAAGTAGAAACTACGCCTGCCGGTTTGTTGAGCAACAGATAGACCTTTGCGGGTCGATCCGTTGGTTTCACCGGGACTCCATCGACTTGGATGAGATCGCGATCAGGATTCGCTTTTTCTCCTAAGCGAACAATATTGCCATTAACTCGGACTCGTCCAGCTACAATCATCTGTTCTGCAAGACGGCGAGAGGCAATGCCCCACTGGGCTAGGATTTTTTGCAGCCTTTCATCAGACATGACGGGAGTGTAGAAATCCCCAACGAGCCAGCGGTGGGGAGGAAACACGACACGGTTAATTGATTAACCGTACTAGCAATGCTCAATTCCTGATTGGGAATAAATTATAATGCTGACCAATTATTACAGGACGCCCGGCCTGGCAAAGATTGTCCTTGTGCCCGGTGCAGATTGTCCTGATGGCATTACCCTGAATGCTGTGCAAAAACTACGAGGAAAAGACTCGCGGCAGGCACAGGTTTGCACCGTTGGTTTGCGGCTGGTTTGGAAGGTGTGGGTCTGACCCGACCATAAACCAACACTACCATAAATCCCGTACTGCTGGTTAAATTTATACGCTCGATCGCGAAATTTTCATCGGGATCGCACAACTCGTGAACTCCCCAAAGATCCCAAGGGGAGAAAGGTGAGAATTTTTCTGCTTCTGGCGTTGCTGATGCCAGATTTATGCTTGATTTTGGAGTTGATCGGACTTGTGTTCATCAACCCGGTTTCTCAGGAAAATCAGAGGTTGACGGCGATATATCTGTGCAGAAACCGGGTTTTTGAGATTGGATGTGCAAGCTCTAGTTAAATTTCTGTGCTTGAATATTAAGGTTTATATTCTGAAATTGTTTATGACTGTCGATCGAAACTCTCTTCAATTTGACAATAGAGATGGGGCTGCTGGCTCTGGTGGGACTGTTAATCTCGGTGAGGAACCGGGGAGACCTTCGCCGAGTCAAGGCAGCCGGATCGCGAGCGCGGTGCTGTCTCCGGCGGTGCAGTTGTGGCTGCGATCGCAAGTTCAGCAGGTGGACGAGTTGAAGGTGAAAATTGAGGGGAGCGATCGACAAATCTTCAGCGGTGCGATCCCCAAAGTCACGGCTGCAGCGATCGGTGCTGTGTATAAAGGACTACACCTAACTGAAGTTGCCATAGAGGGCTGCGGCATTCGCATCAACCTCGGTCAAGCTCTCAAAGGCCAACCCCTGCGCCTCCTGGAATCCGTTCCCGTGACAGGCGTTTTGAGGCTCAGCCAAGCGGATTTGAATGCGTCGTTGAAAGCGCCTTTGCTGGCTGATGCTTTGAGCGAATTTTTGCTGCCAATGCTGCCGCTGACAGATAGGGAACAGTCGCTGAAGTTGCAAAATTCGCAGATTGTAATTGAGGCGGGTTTGTTGACGCTTTCGGCGGCCATTTTGCGCGCTAGCGGTAGGCAAATTCCTTTGTTATTGCGGACTGGTTTGCGGATAGCCAGCGGTCGCGAATTGATGTTTGAATCACCAGAAATCGAACTCGATGGAGAATTAAAAAGCAGTGATTTAAATGGTTTTAAAATTGATTTTGGGCCGGAAGTTGAGATTGAAGAATTGATTTTGAGTCCGGGGGAGATTGTTTGTCGGGGAGGCATTAGAGTGTTGCCTTAGTTAGTTGACTGTTGACTGTTGACTGTTGACTGTTGACTGGTGATTGTTGACTGTTGACTGTTGACTGTTGACTGTTGACTGTTGACTGTTAGCTTTAACCTGGTTCTTTGGTAGAGCCTGGGAATACTACCCAATGCCCAATTCCCAATTCCCAATTCCCAATGCCCAATGCCCAATTCCCAATGCCCAATGCCCAATTCCCAATTACCGATTAATTAAAAAAGAGTCGATCGCGGGCAACAGTAAAGTCACAAAATAATAGACTAAGGGTGCGGTAAAAACATAACTGTCAGTGCGATCGAGAATGCCGCCATGACCGGGGATCAACTGTCCCGAATCCTTAACGCCGGCGTCTCGCTTCATCATCGACTCAGTTAAATCTCCCAACAGGCTAGCAACCCCAATCAACAGACCAAAAGCAGCCCCAGTATACGGCCACCCCGGCCAGTGTAAATACCAAGAACCGGCGGCGGCGACGGCGATGCTGCCGCAAACTCCAAATACGGCACCTTCAACGGTTTTTTTGGGACTGATGTGGGACAGGCTAGTGCGGCCGAAGAATTTGCCGACAAAATAAGCGCCAATGTCAGCGGCCCAGATGCAGAGGAAAGCCAGCAGCAGCGAAGTCAATCCTAAAGATATGTGGCTGGAAGTTGTCCAAGACGCCGGCGAGTATATGTTAACGGGCAAATTGCTTGCTACTGCTTGCGAAAGTTGGGCTGTAGCGAGATTGGCCGGGTCGAGACCGACTCGCAGCCGTACCCAATAACTGGGCAAATAACCGCCGTAGAACAATCCTAAAACTGAAGCGGCAATATCGGCGATCGTCGATAACTTCGGTTGGAACAGCAAGTAGAAACAGATGAAGGTTCCAGCTAGTGGAAACATCGCATCTACGAGTTGCGGTGCAAGGGCCGCCGTAATTAGCAGAACTTGACTGACAACTAAGGTAGTTTTGGCAGCGGGTGCAATGCCTTTAGCCCTGGCTAATTGAAAATATTCCAATTGACCTAGGTAAACGATGATCCCGAAGCCGACGGTGAAGTACCATCCGCCCAAAATAATCATTCCCAAAGCAAGGGCGATCGCAACTATTCCACTCAGGATACGAGACCAAGGCATAAAATGAATTTCTCTTGCAGACGGCGGTGGATCATTCGATTTTGGATTTTGGATTTTGGATTTTGGATTTGAGATTTTTCTAGAGCACGAGTTGATCCCTTGCACAAATAACCCTTATCCCCCATCGGTCATCCAATATCTCAAGTCAGGCGGTCAATCCAGCTATGGTGGCCCCTATTCTTAAGTATGAAGGTTAAGTGAACTTAAAAAAGATTAAGAATTACATTTAGGAATGGGCATAGGGCATAGGGCATGGGGCATTGGGTATGTACTCCCAGGCTCTGCCGAGGAACCAGGTTAAAGTTAACTGTCAACAGTCAACTAACTTCTAATCAAGCTTTTCGCCGCTGAGAATAAATATGGGATTGACGGCGGCAAAGGTTTGACTGAGGCCGCGAGTCTCCAAGCGGTTGACGGCGGACTGGACTACTTCAATGTTGCGGACTTGTAACTCGGCGAACCCTTCGGAAAGGGCGTAAAGATTCTCTAAATTCGATGCTGTGGCGACAACTCTACCGTGGGGTTGCAAGTACCGCCAGACTTCTTGGAGAATGGCTTTAATGGGGCGACCTCCTTCGATGCAGACTCGGTGGGGGGGTTGGGGCAGGTTTTCCAGGCATTCCGGGGCACTGCCTTCTATGACTTCTACGTTGTGGAGCTCGAATCGATCGCAATTTCTGCGAATCAAGCTTGCTACTTCTTCGTCCCTTTCGACAGCGATAATCCGACCTTTGGGACACAGCAAACCTGTTTCTACGGCGATCGTACCAGTACCTGCACCGATGTCCCACACGACTGAATCTGCTTGCAGCCGCAAGTGGGAGATTAACAGCAGTCGGACTTCTCGCTTACTCATGGGAATTCCCGGTAAACGTTCAAATAAGTCATCCGGGATGCCTGGAGTGACGTAGGGCCAAAGCATAGTTATATTTTTGATTTTTGATTTTTGATTGAAGCAAGACCGAAGTTGGAACTCGCGGAAGAAGTAGAAATTCTCCCAATTTCCCCCAAGCCTTAATATTTACTGTCGCACAACCTTGAGAGTTTGGAGGTTTCTATCGCTACAACCTGTGATTCTTCCGCCGGCGGCCAGGATTTGTTGCAGGTAGTCAACGGCTGCTGGGGTAATGATTTCACCGGGCATCAGGACTGGTATGCCTGGGGGATAGGGACAGATGAGTTCGGCGCACAGGCGATCGACTGCTTTGTCTGCAGGTACTGTTTCCGCTGGAAAAAAGAAAGCCTCACGGGGGGAGAGGAGAGGGGGAGAGGGGGAGATTGGGAGAGTGGGAGATTGGGCAAATCTTCCATCGGACATCGGACTTCTTCTCTCGGACTTCTTCTTTCGGACTTCTTCCTTCTTCCTGACATCCGTTACATCTGTTACATCCGTTACAGAATCCGTTGCCGAACTTCCTTCTTCATGACATCCGTTACATCCGTTACATCCGTTACAGAATCCGTTGCCGAACTTCCTTCTTCCTTCTAAAATCGTAAAAGCTTTAACTAGATTGTCGATATCTGTTTCTGTATTGCCCAAGCTAATAATAAATGTTAGATGTTCAGGCATGGGAAGTTCTGCGGTGACTGCGAATTCCGAGTGCAGAATTTCATCGGCGGCAAATCCTGTGATTCCTAAATCTGATACTTTTACTGTTAGCCTGGTGCGGTCTAATGCTGCAAAACCCGGTGTATTTAACGGTTCTAAAACTGATAAGCCGGGAATTTGACTGATGCGCGATCGCGCTTTTTCGGCTAGCAGTAAAGTTTTGGTCATTAACTGTTCGCCGTAGAGTGCGATTTGTTGGCGGGCTGCGTCTAGGGATGCTAATAATAAGTAACTCGGACTGGTAGATTGTACTAGCTGCAATGCTTTGTTTAATTTTTGGATATCTATGCGAGATCCCTTGACGTGCAGCATGGATGCTTGTGTCATTGCACCGAGGGTTTTGTGGATTGATTGTACAGTTAAATCGGCGCCGACTGATAGTGCTGGTTCTGGCAAGTTTGGATGAAAGTTAAAGTGGGCGCCGTGGGCTTCGTCTACTAATAACGGTATGTTGTATTGATGGGTAATTTGGGCGATCGCCCGCAAATCTCCGCAGACGCCGTGATAGGTTGGGTAAACCATCATTACTGCTTTGGCGTCGGGATGTTGTTCTAATGCGGAGGCTGTGGCTTCTGGGGTGATGCTGTTGGCAATATCCCAATCCGGGTTGTACTCTGGATTGACAAAAATAGGAATTGCACCGGATAAAATTAAACCAGAAATCGCCGAGGAGTGGATATTTCGAGGTAGGATAATTTTATCGCCGGGGCCGCAAGTTGCTAAGATGGCGGCGATTATTCCGCAAGTCGAACCGTTAGCCAAAAACCTAGTTGATTGGGCTCCAAATGCTGCGGCGGCTAAGTCTTGAGCTTCGGCAATTGCACCTTCTGGGTTAAAGAGATTGTCTAATTCCGGCAATTCGGGCAAATCCGATCTAAATACTGCCGCACCGAATAAGTCAATTAGGGGTTGAGAGATTCCTTGTCCGCGTTTATGTCCGGGGGCGTAGAATGGGGCGTGTGGGTGATTTGTGCGATCGCGCAAGGCATCTAATAGAGGCGTTTGTTCTTGAGAGTTTGCTGGTGACACGCTTAATTTTGATTTGAATATTGGGAATTATAGCAACCGCCGAGGTTTCACTGGACGTTATTAATTGCTGAAACCGTTGCTGGCAATTCCGCGATCGCATCGACTGCTGCCTTTTTCCTTGCAATCGCCCACAAGCAACACTGTCTCAATTTCAAACTTCTCTAAAATGACTGAATATGGACTGCTTAAGTATGATACCCAAACAGTTAAAAATTCTGGCTACTGCTTTACTTATGGTTTGTTTAGGGGCAGTGGTTTAAGTTAAAGCACAAAATTATACCACAGTCTGCGGCTATTTTTCAGCTTACTGTTGTGAGGAAGTTTTGGGCGATCGCGCACTACTGTCACAAACTACCAAGACGCTTTAACCGATTGACCCAAAAGCTATCAAAGTTAAGCTTTAATTCAAGGTAGATTATTGAGTCGCGATCGCCCCCAGTCTTACCCTAATTGGTTTTGCCAATTCATTGCATATTGTGCAATCAGCTCTGCCTGGTCAGTCCAATTAACGATTTGACGTGCTTTAATAAAGTCCACGTCGTTGCCAGAAATACAGTCATCTAGCTTGATACCCGCAAACACACCCCACTTCATACCGTGCACCAAGATAAAGAGTGCAATATCAGGATGAATCACTAGATCGGGATTGTTAACTAAGTCTAGCGATAGCAAATCCGAATATTTCCGATAATTGTGAAGTAGGGTTAGTTGCACATAGCCTC
This sequence comes from Microcoleus sp. AT3-A2, assembly GCF_036705685.1. NCBI lineage: Bacteria > Bacillati > Cyanobacteriota > Cyanophyceae > Oscillatoriales > Microcoleaceae > Microcoleus > Microcoleus sp. AT3-A2. The sequence continues at coordinate 132,764 of NZ_JAUBVF010000005.1, read as the reverse complement.
GTCCGTAGAACGGATAATAATCTAGAGATTTGCGGTGGTTTTCAGCTTCTGGTTCGCCCAAATAATAGGATTCTCGGACGGGTTCAAAACTATCTGCTGTTTCATGCTGAACAGTTGCGAGAATGTAAGCAATTTGAGCTTGAGAAGTAATTCCTTGGCGATGAGCTTCTTTGATAATTGCCTGCACCGCCGCTTGTTTATCACCACCTTTCCAATCAGGTAACATTCCAGCACCCTGCTTGGCATCGAGTAAAGCTTTAGCGGTTGTTGCCCCTAACACATCTGGGCCATCAAGTTTACGGCTGGCTTTAAAACTTCTTAAGGCTTCTTGCGTTTGAGGGCCGTAAATCCCATCAACAACCTCTAAAAGATGATTAGCGCGTAAGATGGTTTGAATTTCTGCACAGAATAGTTGATCTTCAACTAACACTCCAGAGTTAATATCATCAAAAGGAATTGATTGCTTTTGGTCAATTACATCTTGGAGTTTCAGGCCGGATGGTTCGCTGGAAACAGCACGTGACTGTCCAGAAATTAACTGTGTTAGTTTAGTTTGGGTTACAAATCCCGCAATTCCATCAACCTGCAAGCCTTGTTCAGCCTGAAATTTTCGGATTGCGGCATCAGTTTCGGTGCCAAAGATATCATCTGTTGTAACTGAAATGCCAACGTTGGCTAAATCTTCTTGAAGTTTGCGGACTCGTTCTCCCTGCATTGGGGGTGCAACCAGTCGCAAATCACCTTGTTGGTCACTGCTGTAGGGGGCTGAATCAATTCCAGGGGAAAGGAAACTCACATGAAGGTGATCGTCATGTCCATCCCAAAATTCTACTCCTGTAATTTCTGGATCGTTGAATAGAATTATTTTAATACCCAAAATAGGATTATTGTAGAATAAATCTACCAATTCTTGAGTGCGATCGCGAGAGTATTCAGGAGCGCGCCAAGTAAGTCCAATTTCTGCATCAGTGTTAGCAACAAGAGAAATATCAACATCAAGTCCGTTGTCATGAGAGCTATGACCTGGTGTTGGCCCTTCTGCTGTACTGATATCTCCGATGCCAATGCGGGGTTTAGGATATTTTTTTACCCACTCATTACAGACATATTTAAGAGCCTGAATCACTTCTGGACGACCATAGCAATTGTCTCCGTAACATTCATAGCCATCTCCATTGGCAGGCAGATGCTCAAAAAAACCTCGTGTTCCCCAACTAAACTGCTCAATTTCTTCTGCGGTGAAACCAATATTTGCAGTGCAGTGGGTATGGTTATGCTGCAAGGTTTCAGAGCGTTTGCGATTGATTTCTAATACCATTGTTAATTTCCTTTTTAGAGTGTGTTTTTCTGTTGCAAGATCGCTTTTTAGGAAGGCGATCTTCGCCAATGCCAATGGCAAGATAACGGAATGGTTAACATAATGACTCCTTAGTAACAGCCGATCGCAACCACTAGATCCCCGAAAACAAAGTTCAGCTTTGTCGATCGTGCAAATACCTGACCCACTTCACGAATCCTTGAGAATTGCTATAGTTCGATCGCCCAAAAACCAGCGATTTTCCCCACAGGCTGATGATTGCGATCGGCCAAAGTGCGAACAGGCTTACCCTCCGCAACATCCCAGAGTGCGATCGTCCGATCCCAGCTTCCAGAAGCCAGCATTTTACCGTCAGGGCTAAAGGCGACACTCTCAACCCAGTCCTGATGGCCGATCAAAGTTTGAATCGGTTTACCCGTCTCCATATCCCAGAGTCCGATCGTGTTGTCAAAACTCCCAGAAGCCAGAGTTTTGCCATCAGGACTGAAGGCGATACTCAAAACCCCTTGGTGATGGCCCCTCAAGCTTGCAAAAATTTGACCCGCAGCCAAATCCCACAGTATGATTTTGTTGTCAAAACTGCCAACAGCCAGAGTTTTACCATTAGGACTAAAAGCAATACTCAAAACACAATTCTTGCTATCGGTCAAAGCGCCAATCAGTTTACCCGTAACCACATCCCAAAGTTTAATAGTTTTGTCGCTACTCCCAGAAGCAAGAGTTTTACCATCGGGACTAAAGGTAAAACTCTCAACCCAACTCTGATGGCCGGTCAAGGTGTGAATGAGTTTACCAGTAGCCACATCCCAGAGTTTGATAGTTTTGTCGCTACTGGCAGAAGCAAGGGTTTTACCATCAGGACTAAAAGCAATCTTCAAAACCCAATTTTTATGACCCGTTAACCTGTCAATAGATTTACCAGTAGCCACGTCCCAGAGTTCGATCGTGTTGTCGAAACTTGCAGAAGCGAGGGTTTTGCCATCAGAACTAAAAGCAATACTCAAAGCTCCTTTCTGAGCGCCTCTGAAAGTTTTAATAACTGTGCCGGTAGCCACATCCCAAAATTTGATACTTTTGTCGAAAGTCCCCGCAGCGAGGGTTTTACCATCGGGGCTAAAAGCGACACTCCAAACAGAACGCTGTTGCTCTGCCGAGGGATCGATCTGCTGGATCTGTGCCACATCCTGAACTTGAATAATTCTGTAAGACCCCAATCTTGTTTTTTGATTAAAAAGTAAATTTGCATCAATACTACGCATCTTAATTGTCGCTTTTTCTACCGATCGCCACTGCCACCCTGTCAAGCAATACGCTAATATCAATGCTAAACTAGAAAAACCCATCACTTTTATGAAAAGATTGTGGTATTTTTGTTTGCGAAATATCGCCTTAAACTCCATAGCTGATTTCCTCCCTTAACCCTGAATAAGATTTAGATGCTTCTACTTTGACCATCTAATAGCCGCGATTTATGCGATCGCACAAATGGCGGTCTTCTTTACTAAGATTGACATTAGGATTATTGAAATAATCGCGCATCCAAAAGCAACCATGCTTTAATAAAGCATCGAGTTCTAATCCCTCCAAATTCCACAAAATCATCGTCGTATCATCGCTACCCGATGCCAAAGTCTTACCATCAGGGCTGAAACTAAGACTGCGAACCGGCGCAGTATGCCCCGGCAGAGTAGCGATCCCAGTGCCATCGGGTTTCCAGAATTTCACCGTCTTATCGTCACCCGTCGAAGCTAATATTTTCCCATCCGGGCTAAAACTGATACTATTAGCTGCCACCCTATGCCCCGTCCACCTTTTGAGCAAAGTGCCATCTGTTTTCCAAACTTTAAGCGTGCCATCATCGCTAGCCGTGGCAAGAGTCTCACCATTTGGGCTGAAACTAACGCCATAAACCTGAGCCTCATGCTTCATAGTATTTAGCAAAGTTCCATCCATTTTCCACAGTTTGACAGTCTTATCAAGGCTTGCTGAAGCAAGAGTTTTACTGTCAGGACTAAAACTAAGACTCAGAACTAAACCGCTATGTTTAGAAAGAGTATTGAGCAAGGTACCATCGGGCTTCCAAAGCTTCACTGTGGTGTCATAACTTCCAGAGGCGATCGTTTGACCATCTGGGCTAAAACTAACGCTCGAAACTTGAGCTTTATGACCAGAAAGGGTATTCAGCAACGTGCCATCTTGTTTCCAAAGTTTTACTTTGCTATCCAAACTACCAGAGGCGATCGTTTGACCATCGGGGCTAAAACTGACGCTATAAACTGGTGCTTGATGCCCAGAAAGGGTTTTAAATAAAGAGCCGTCTCGTTTCCAAACTTCAGCAAAACTATTAGCACTGCCGGAAGCCAATCTGTCCCCTTTGGGGCTAAAACTAACCCCCAAAACAATATCCGTTTGCCCCGTCAAAGTTTTACGTAAGCTATTATTCAACTTCCACAGTTCAATGCTATTATCAATGCCGGCAAAGGCAAGAATTTGACCGTCTGGGCTAAAAGAAGGGCTCCGTCCAGTTAAAGTATTCAGCAAAGTACCATCGCGTTTCCAAACTTTAACAATATTGTCAGCACTTGATGAGACGAGCAACTGACTGTCTGGGCTAAAACTAACCTTGAAAATATAAGTATTATGCTCAAGAGTTTTAACTAAAGTGCCATCGGGTTTCCAAATTTTTACCGTCTTGTCTTCACTTGATGAGGCGATAACCTCACCATCCGGGCTAAAACTAACACTCATAACCGGCGCTTTATGACCCGAAAAACTTTTCAGTAAACTGCCATCGAGTTTCCAAAGCTTGACCGTTCCATCCGCACCACCAGAAGCAATAGTCTGTCCGTTTGGGGTAAAACTGACGCTATACACCGGCCCTTTATCCTGAATGGTTTTGAGCACTGTGCCATCGTATTTCCAAAACTTAATTGTCTTGTCCGCACTAGCAGAGGCAAGAGTCTTGCCGTCGGGACTAAAACTAACATTCAAGATCGGCCCTTTATGCCCAGAAAGGGTATTGAGTAAAGTGCCATCTGATTTCCAAAATTTAACCGTTCCATCGGCACTAGCAGAGGCAATAATTTGACTGTCGGGGCTAAAACTAATGCTATAAACTTCGTTGGTATGACCAGAAAGGGTATTGAGTAAAGTCCCATCAGATTTCCAAAGTTTAATCGTATTGTCTGCACTAGCAGAGGCAAAAGTTTGATTGTCAGGACTAAAACTGATGTTATAAATAGTAGCTTTATGAGCTTTCAAGCGATTGAATTTTCTGATGCGATAAATAACAGATTGCAGGGCTGACACAACCTCCTCCTGCGTGTTTGAAGAAACCCAAACTGCCTGTTTCATTATTTTTCTGGCTTTTAAAGCTTTTATCAAAGCATCTAATTCTCGCTCTGAGGTAAAAAGTTGTTCAGCCGATAGCGCTAAGCTTCTGCTTTGGGCTTGTAGATTTTGATTCCATTGATAAAAGAGAAATCCTAATGTCACAGCAAAGGCTGTAGCAATCAGGCTAATTTTGCGGCGGAGGTTGTTGCGCCGGCGCCGGAGGCTGCGCTGTAAAAATTCTGCCTCTACTTCGTTAAACCAATTTTCTTCGTATTTGAGATGTTCGTCTAATACTTTCAGATAAGGGTTGGTATCCCAGAGAAATTCTTCTTGTTTTTCTTGGCTGCGTTTTTGGAGGCTGGGTTGGCGCTTCCAGACTTTAATTAAAGTTGCATTAATCTGGTCAAAAACGTTTTGACAAGAGAGGAGCCTGCTGTCTATAAAATTAACAATTGGTTCTATTTTTTCTTGAAAGTTCAGTGGTTTTTCTTTGCTTTTCCACTCGATAGCTGCTGGAGTGAGCCTGCGCTGCAAAATTAAATTTTCTTGATTTTCTCGTTCCCAAACTATTAGCTTTTGCCATCCTCGCATCAAGACATCGTGGGCGGGTTCAACATAGCCTTTGCCTTCTGTATCTCGCCCTTTTACTAATAGACGTGCGGCACAAAATTGCTCGATGGCTGTTTGGACTCGTTGATTTTCCGGTTCGGGATAAATTAATTCTTCATCTAATACCCGCCGGCGAGCTAATTCACCACCGCCTACAGCTACCATTCGCAGCATGATGTGGCGGATGGTTTTTGCATAAGCACGATCGCTTTTAAGTAATTCTTCATATTCGGCGTCTGCTCTTTGGGTGAGACTGCGTGTAACTCCGCCCAATTCTTCATAGTCTTCTTGAGTAATTGCCCGATTATTTCTTTTCCCTTCTCTGACGTTTTTAATATAGTTAAAATAAAGTTCGCTCAGGGTGAAAGAAAGTAAAGGTAGTGCTCCGGGCATTTGTGCGACTTCATCAATTAATTGCTCTACCAACGTGGCCGGTTCAAAATACATCACCTTAGCAGCAGCAGGATCGACAATCGCTTGGCGTAATTCTTCCCGTGTCATGGCTGGAACAACAAATCGTGATTTTTTCCAATAGGGTTTTAAGGCTGTATCTCTAAATTGAGGTTCAAAATCTGAACGTAAGGTTATGACTATTCGCAACCAATCCGGGAGTGTTTCTAAGGCTTTTGCTAACCACTTTAAAAAATTTTCTTGTTCTTGGCTATCTTGGCTGAGAGTCACTAATTCTTCAAATTGGTCAATGACTAACAGCAATTTTGTCTGAGGATTAAAGTTTTTCCATGCACTTAGTTTGTATAACAAGCTTTGCAAAGTGTGTCCTGCTTCCAAACTGGGATAGTTAGTGCTAGTTTCAGGTAAGTATTTGTCAGAAACAAACTCGTTAGAGATAAGTGATTCTGTTAAATTTTCGTTTTCTAGGGCTGAGTTTAAAACACTGAAAGGAGACTCACCCGGACGAATAGGAGAGAGGATGCGCCAGTTGGGTTGACTTTTTTTCAATTGGGGAAGTAATCCAGCTTTGACTAAGCTAGATTTCCCGGAACCTGATGCGCCTAGAACCACAGTTAAGGGATGTTCTATGACGAATTTAAATAATTTTTCATTTAAAGTTTGTCGCCCAAAAAATTTGTCGCTATCTGCTTCTTCAAATGATTGTAATCCTTTGTAGGGATTGGTATTTTCATTGAGTTTGGGAGCGGGCGGCAATTGATTAATGTCAAAACCAGGAAGAATAAAAATATATTCGCCCTTATCATGGTGTTTTAACTGTGCAAAACCAGGGGTTTGTTTAGCTGCTATTTTGCCGAATTCTGATTGTAAATAGGCATAGAGTTCTGTTGCGGTAATCACGCCATCTTTGGTAAGGTCTGCTTCTCCCTCAAGCGCCTTGAGTAAAAGTTCTGCAAAGGGAGAGTGATTAGAACTTTCGCTTCGCTGTCCAAACCGATACAGGGAGTCGGCGGCTTTTTCATCATGCGCTGCTGAGGTAATGACTTGCTGGGCGCAGCCTGATGTGTAGCGAGCGTACCGTTCGCGATATACTTTTTGCGATCGCACCGCCTCCCGATGAACTGCCGCCCAGCGAAAAGTGCCAGCAAAGCAGCAATCCAGGATAATTAACGAATGGCGGCATGGCAGTTGGATTAAGCTATCGTGTAATCGCTGCATCGACAGCCAAGTGTCGCTATCATCTCGTTCGCCATCTTGAGGAATCAAAAAGCCAGCCGGGCCTTCTGCATTATCCAGTCCGTCTAAGGCGATGCCATGTCCGGCAAAGTAGAACAAAATGCGATCGTCCGCTGCAACTTGCACTTTATTGCCATCCGGAAAAACCAGTATTTTCTCAGCAAAGCCTGCCAAGAGATCGCTGATATTAGACAGAGTGGCATCTGTATCTAACAGTAACAAAACTTGGTATTGATACTTTTCCTCGATCAGATTGGCAAGTTGTTGAGCATCATTGGCTGCTGTTTGCAAGGGGGGGATGTTATTAATATAGCGATCGATACCAATCACCACTGCCAGACTGCGTTTAATCTCCGACATTCTTTAATCCCCCCGACTAAGTTATTTCAAATTTCAGTTTAATGCTGGTAAAATTGTTAACAAAAAACTAATTGCTAGTTTTTTTAAACTGATAGAGTGCCTGTTCCTTTGACTGACTCGTTGATTTTTGATTCGCTGGTTGTTGCACGGGAGAACGAGGCCAGAAACCAATTAAGCCAATAGCGGCTGCGATTAAAAACGCAACTAGCCCAATTCCTAAACCTGTTATCCTTGAATTATTTTGTGTTTGAACGTTTAGCGTATCCGAGCCAACTGGATGTGAACTGGTGAGACTGTTCGAGGCTGGAGAGGAACTTTCTACGGGAGTTTTGGCAAGCTGTTGTGCAACAGGTAAAGGGTTAACTGTATTTTTAACCACAGGCTGAGAATTCATACTCTCTGGCTCATCCTCTACTATTGCCGCCACCAAAGGCTTTACTAATAACTGAGTATTGCCATTAGGACTTGGGAAAAGAGCCGCTGCCAGAGCATCTAACCCAGCCTGATGTGTAAAGTAGCTAAGATGGTCGCACGCAGTATCCGGTAATAGGATTTTGGGTGCAGGAGAGCGATTAGCACTGACATTTTTGATGCTAGTTAAAGCAACGGCAATATCATTAGGCTGACTGAAAAATGCCAATTCTACAACTCTGTCTTTAGTTTGGCCAAAAAGGTTGGTCAATAACCGCTGTAAGGGATTTGATTCCTTGTCGGGTTGAAATTCTAGAGCTTTTGAAACAATTGAGCGATCGCCAGCAATAATTGTATAGGGAACCCCTGGGTCGGGATTTTCGGCAAGTTTTTTCAGAAAAGGAGAATCCGGTCGCATTTGCTCTAGCGAGTAATCGTTTGCTTCTAAAAACTCCAGTAATTGAGCAACAATTTTGGTCGGCCAAATAATTCTCGAAAGTTGATTCAGCCCTATCCCAAGCGCTGTGAAAACCCAGTCCTGTACTGTAGGCCAAGGAGAACCCCCATTAGGTGTCCCTAACATCACCAAGTGCTGTACGATCTGATTCCCGCCTTCTCGCTCGATAAACCACCGAGAAACCAAACCCCCCATCGAATGAGCCACAATATGCAACTGCTTGCCGTGATTTGCTCCCAAACCAACTGCTTGCAATTTTTGCCCTAATAGGCGGCTATTTTCCTCAATAGTGGTTTGGATATTCTCGTAATCAAACGTCAAAACTAAGTCATAAAGTTCTGCAATCTGTCGCTGTTGTCCGTCCACTTCTACTACCGTCTGTCTGACACTAGGAACCATACTTTGCGTGTCCCCTATAATCCCGTGAATGTAGAGAAGGATGCGCTGGGCTTTTGCAACTCTAGCTTTAACTTGCTCTTGATTTTTTTCGTAGCTGACATCACCTTTTTCGCTGACCTCTGCTACAGCTAAAATAGGATATTCATAAGGTCTTCCCAATTTTTGATGGGCGACTTTTTCAAAGAAAATTCGGATTGACCCGTGAAGGCTGCGACTGCTAACTGTTGGTTTGGGTAAGCGTTCCAGCGTAATCTCTGTTTTGCCATCTTCAGTTCTCGCCCCTCTTCCTAATGGCAAGAAAAATTCCCCATCATAAGCAAAAGGTAAGATATGCTCATTTTCCGCTAATTCTTGATTGACCAACAAGTTGAGAGGGGTTGTTGGTGTCACCGCTTCATAATCTTCTACATCGCTTAACTCCAAAGCACTTAACCCTGGATCAGTGCCTCGGCTGGTTGTAAATTGGAAAGATTCACTCACGCGATTTTGTTGCCGCAAAATCGCAGGTAAAATCAAATTCCCTAAATCTCGACTCGCTTGCGGTACAGTGGTGAGATTCACTTTCGCTTTTAAAGTTGGATGAGCCTGAACTTCGACGGCACCCTGTTGTAAGGCAGTGCTGCGATTAGCGTTAATGGGTTGAGCATCTTGAGGTCGGACAATTGTAATTGTGACTTCCTTCGTCATCCAATCATCATAATTTCCCTTGGCTCTCACGGCTTCGCGAGTATTAACTTGTGCCATCAAGCTATTTAGAGTTCCCTCAGTTTCTCCAAGAGAACGAGTCAGTTTAGGCGGCGCTAGTCCATCTTGTTTTAGCAAGCTAGCATCAAATTCTGTGCTACACACAATTAGCTTGAGAATATCCTTATACTCAGTGATTCCTTGTTCAAAATATTCGTCAGGGACTTGAAAGACAATATCATCAAAGCTGGTAATACTAGAGGGATTTTCTGAAGTTTTTGGTGGGAGCAAGATACTGCTATCTCGGTCAAAAAATGGAGTATCTACAGAAAAACTTTCGGAAAGAACGATTACATTACAGTACAACTTCTTGTCACTTTTATTTATCAGTTTTATTTGGATATTTGGCGCTTGCCACTCGCCATTGTCATAGTCGTAATCGACACGCATCTCAGATGACGAGATGTTTCCGTCTCTATCCCCTGGCGAAGATTCTTGCTGACCGCAAAGCAGAATTATTTCCATTTCCACCTCGTCGGTTTTAATGCGGCTAGTCGCCGGAGTGGAGAGTTGTAAAATGTTATTCCAACGCGCAATATGTTCTAAACGATAAATCACCTGTAAAGCAATTTCATCTGTGTATCCCGACTGATTTGGTTCTTCGGGAATCGGAGCAACTAAAGGCCGGTTATTATCAGGCTGTAAAATCCAATACTGACCGTGACTGACTAACAGATGGTAATCTGCATCTTTAGCTTCATTTACCTGCTGCACATACAAAGAAGGTTTGTTGCCAATTGCTGCTTTTGACAGTGCTTCTTGCAGATTTTTGATGCCTTGGACTTCACTTTCATCGCCCTTAATGTAAATTTTCAACGCTGGCAACGGCAAACTTGTCACTACTGCCCAATAGCTCTCAGTTTCTGATAAGCTGTCTTGACCGTTAATAATTTCTACTTGGCTGCGTTGTGGCAATACCTGAGTTACTCGTGCTTCGCCTAAAGCTTCTGAAAGTTGGCGCAACTTTTCGGGACTGCTGCCATAGGGAAAAAATGCTAGTCGCGTATCTCCCCCATTAAAGGGTTTAGGAATTCCGTGAATAGACCCTCCATCAATTACCCAATTCCGAAGGTTTTGACTGTGAGTTAAGGTGAAGTAGTGAGGTCGTTCTTTAATAGCACCGCCCAAAAAAGGTTGGTCTAAATCCTGCCTGTCGGTTGCTTCTACTTGAGGCGACTGTTCTTTGACTTTGCCGGTCACGAGAGCATTCATATTTCTCGCTAAATCTCGATAGGTTATGCTACCATTGGTTCGCTGTAGTGTTTGCAGCAAAAAGTAAGAGAAAGCTCCTCTACTTTCTCCATCCTCAGTTTTGTATTCTTTCGCCAGTTCGTAGTCTCTACAGGCAGAGAACAAAATGTGTTTTCCCTTGGGCAAAATGACACCAGTTGTCTTTTTTTCTGATTGTTTAGCAGTGCTTAGTATTTCCTGAATTGCTGCTGCGTCTTCGGCAAAAATAAACGTGCTTAACGGTCGCTCCCGCGAGTCTACTAAGGCGCGCCTTACTGTTGTTTCGGGGGGTAAGTCTCTGGTTCCCGAACCGGAGTGGCAGCAGTCAAGAATGACCACAATCCGAGGTTCTTTTAGGGCTATTTTGGATATGAGGTAGGCTAGTTCTTTATCAGCTAAGTCCCGACCATTTTCTGCACGGCTGTCATAGCACACTAAAGTTTCGTCTAAGCGGTCTGCCTCTAATTCCCAAAATTCCTCTGGTGATTTCTCTTGAGCGCCATGACCGGAATAGTAAAATAAGACAACATCTTCGCTGTCAGCGTTGCACAAATGCTGCTGAAAACCGCTGATAATTGCCTGACGAGTGGCATCTTGATTGAGCAGTATCCAAGGTTGGTCTGTAGGCTCTATAAGTTTCCATTCGCTATCTTGAGTAATTCGCTCTCCCAGATAAGCTTCTATAGCTTTAATATCGTTAACACAACCTTTTAAGGGAGGGACGAGAGGATTAGATGCGGGAGAATAGTTGTCAATACCAACTAACAGCGCGTAAATGTTTTTTGCCATAACTGCCTTGTTTAATTAAAGTGTTTAAATGGGTTTTAATCGTTAATTGCTAATATTTTCTAGCTATTAACGATTCTAGGAAATGGAGAAATGACACCAACTCTCACTAACGGGAAATAAAATGTACCCAAAATCTTCCATCAGGGATGCAGGTATCTTTAATCATTCCGTAGGAGTAATGCAGGAATTTACCCTTTTCATCGTTTCCGTCTGGCTCATTGCGATCGTATCCATCGGCGAACCATTCCCCATAAGGATCGTGAACAATGAAACCTGTGCTGTCATAGCCAACTAATACAATGATGTGACCATCGTTCGGGCCCCCTGTGTTACCAGTAAAGTAGCCGTGAACAACGGTTGGGTTTCCATTAGCTAACCAGTCTTTGACTTCTTCAATAGTGGCCGTTTCAGTGTAATTATCTTTCGCTCCATAGTCGCGAACAATTTGAGCAAGATCGTAACCACTATGCCTGCTTAATCCTTGATCTAAGGCATAGTTGTAAAGCTCATCCTCAAACTGCCCCTCACTGTGCAGACGAGGAATCTTTAGATACTCCAAACACATCGCTATTGAAGTAACATTGCAGGAACCATCAGGGTTGATTTCATTATCTCTCTGAGATTTGTAAGGAATAGGCAATTTAATTTCATCGCGTTTTGGATAAATTCTGGTAGTGCCTTCAAAAACTTCGGCGTGTTCTCCAAAAATATATCCATTCCAAGTATTCTCAACTGGAGTATCAGCTAAGGTAATTTTTAAATGACCGCGCTCAACTTCAAATGAGGCAACTCTGAGGGTGACGCCGGCTTTGAGATTGTGTTTTTCTGCCGGCAACAAAGCATCGGATTGCAACGGTTTATTTTTAAGGAGAGTATCTTGGATAATTTTCACCTGAATTGAGGGAAGACCTTCCGCTCCTCGCGTTGCTACTTTATCAACTTCGAGGAGTTCGGTAGCTGTTCGTTTTCCCAAAAATCCTGGTTCATAGCAGCGATTTAGTTTTTGGAAGCGTTTTAAAACAGCAATAGAAACAGGGCCAAAGATATCTTCTACTGTGGGAGAGAGTAGCCCTTGAGCGCTCAGAATCTCTTGGATTTCCAAGCTTAACTCTTGATCGGCTACTATTTTGCTGACATCGTATTTGATATTTGTCTCGACAAAATCTTGGAGATGCATTTTTTATGCCCCTTTATGCCTCGGCTTTCCTTGTTGCATAGACCGAAACAGATTTGGATTGGGAGAAACTTTTTGCTTAATCCTAAAAATCTGTGACAGCGTAGGTTCAATCGTAAGAGAATAATCCCCAAAAAGTTCCTAGCTTTTAGTTGAGTCTTAAATTAGCCAAAAGGCCAGCTCCCAACTGGCCGTAAGTACAGGACAGAACCTGTACTTTTGGCTAGGTGTCGTGCAAAACTACAGGCTGGCAAGGCTTTTCGGAGGGCGATCGATTGCGCGATTTTAGATTTTAGATTAAAGAATTGCTCCCACAGGCTGTAGCGATCGCACGTGATGAGTACGCTACGCTTTTTTCAAGGGTTCACGGCCTGTACCGGAAGCCTGTGCCAAAATTGCATTCCGTCAGCATAAAAAATAAAATACAGATAAACCCGGTTGCTGTCATCTACTCCAAACAGCCGATATAAAATGCACCTAAATTCTACTTCAAATAAATTTTCACTATTTAGGTAGATGTCGTATTTTTAGTTTTTTACCTACGATGATTGTATCGAGTTATTAATAGAATTGCCGTGATTTTTCCCAACCCTACTCCATTTCCAGGCCCGCAAATTCCCAGTACCGAACCGGGGCTGCCGACTATACCGGCATCGCCACCAGTGCCGGGCCCCGTACCCGAACCGATTCCCGGCATTGTACCGGAACCGGTACCTGCGCCAATTCCTCAGCCAATTCCCGAACCGGTGCCGGAAACTGTACCATCTCCAATTCCTCAGACAGTGCCGGGGCCTATTCCTCAGACAATCCCTGAACCTGTTTAAATTATGTTTTAGTCGATCGCGAAATTTAAGATTGTTTGTCAGGTCGATCGCAAGAACCGGTTTCTCCAAAGTCCCCAATATTTTTGTGGCATATCAGACTTGAAAAAACTCGGTTTTTGCGTAGATTATCCATTACTTGAAGTTGAGCGCAGTCTCTTTACAAAGGTCAACAGCACCCAAAGCAGTCCATTTGCCGTCATCGTATTCGGCCATGACATCAAAAACACAGCCCGCATCCGAACCCTCGTAGTCAGCTTGATTCCACTCAAAATCTGCCTTTTCCCGATCTGGAATCGGGGCGTCTAACTCGTTTTTTCCCCAAGCCTCCTTATCGGGAGGAGACATATAGATGGCTGTCATCGTCTTGCCACTGTTGTTAATCACCGAAATTTTGACCATCTGAGCGAAAACGCTAGCTGCTGTGAGCCCTAACAGGGGTAGCGACAGCCCCACAGCGATCGTTACTTTGCTTAACCATCGGTTAACCATTGAGCCATCTACCTTAAGTTGTATATTTATTCAAGCTTAGCAGTGGAAGTTAATACACACAAGTCAGATATATTGCTATTCCTTATGATATTTTGATACAGTGATATGTTTCTAAATAGCTATGCTTACTGCCGGAATTGTCGGACTGCCTAATGTTGGCAAATCTACTTTGTTTAATGCTCTGGTTGCTAATGCCAAGGCGACTGCTGCTAATTTTCCTTTCTGTACGATCGAGCCAAATACGGGTATCGTGGCAGTGCCAGACGAACGGTTGAAGGTGCTGAGCAATATTTCCAATTCCGTGCAAACTGTGCCGACGCGGATGGAATTTGTGGATATTGCGGGTTTGGTGAAGGGGGCGAGTCAGGGGGAAGGACTGGGAAATCAGTTTTTGTCTCACATTCGGGCTGTGGATGCGATCGTCCACGTTGTCCGCTGTTTTGACAATGATGATATTATTCACGTTGCGGGTTCTGTCGATCCCCAGCGAGATATTGACATTATCAATCTCGAATTAATTTTAGCAGACTTAGCTCAAATTGAACGCAGGCTCGATCGCACTCGCAAGCTAGCCCGCAACAACAAGGAAGCTCAGGCCGAAGTTGATGTGCTCGAAAAATTAGTCGTGGTTTTGAATGCGGGGAAACCAGCGCGGCAGTACAATTTCACAGATGAAGAAGCTGAATTAGTTAAAGGTTTGGAATTACTGACCAACAAACCAATTATCTATGCTGCTAATGTGTCTGATGACGATTTAGCAACAGGAAATAGCTATGTCGAACAAGTGCGGGAAGTAGCAGCTAAAGAAAATGCTAAGGTTGTCATAGTTTCGGCACAAGTTGAGTCAGAATTAGTGGAGTTATCTGAGGAAGAACGAACGGATTTCCTAGAATCTCTGGGGGTAAAAGAAGGTGGCTTGAAATCTCTGATTCGAGCTACTTACGAATTATTGGGTTTGCGGACTTATTTTACTAGCGGCCCGAAGGAAACTCGCGCTTGGACGATTATCGCCGGAATGCTAGCACCGCAAGCTGCGGGGGTTATTCACTCTGATTTTGAACGGGGTTTCATCCGGGCCGAAACTGTAGCATATGAAGATTTGGTTGCTACGGGCGCGATGAATGCAGCTAAGGAAAAAGGCTTAGTTCGCAGTGAAGGAAAAGAGTATGTTGTACAAGAGGGGGATGTGCTGTTGTTCCGATTTAATGTTTAGCTTTTTTAAGGAGATGAACACATGGATATCGTTTCGCTGGCAATTGCTTGGCTAGTTACTTCGGTGAGCTTTTTTATCATTTCCAAGTTGCCCATCGGGGTAGATATTGACACTTTTGGAAAAGCGATGATTTCGGCTGCGGTTTTTGGATTGCTGAATGCTTTGGTGCGGCCGCTTTTTGTGGTTTTGGGTTTTCCTTTGGTGTTGGTAACTTTTGGTTTGTGGATAATTGTTATTAACGCGATTATCTTTGGATTGGCGGCTTGGCTAGTGGATGGATTTCGCTTGCGCTGGGGAATTTGGAGTGCTTTGCTGGGTGCTATAGCCCTCGGTTTTATCAACTCTTTGCTCTATGAGCTGTTGCGGACTCTGCCTAGTGTAAGGTAGATCCGGGTAATGCGGGGGGCGCAAGGAAGGGGCGGGTTTATTCATCCTGTTAGTTATTTATCGCCAATATTTCAGGTGAAACCCGCCCCGACGGCAAATATTTTAGGTTTAATTCCCCCATATCAGGTATTTGTTTTTTGGTATTGGTTGAGTTATTAGCCTTCGCAGTAGTCGATAAATTTGTCGGGAACTAGGCGCAATTCGCCCGATCGAAAGCGCTCGATCGGCATCCAAAATGCAGTATGCTCCCCATCTCCGTCTGCAAAGGCTAGACTCTCCAATTGATAAAATTTGGGATCGACAAATTCGCACTGATAGAGTTGTATTAGTTCGTGTCCGGCTTGGCCATTAAAAATAAAAAAATTTTCCAAACAAGCCAAATATTTGATATTTGTTAACTCGGCTTGAATTTCTTCTTGAAACTCTCTTTGCAAAGCGTCGATGCTGTGTTCTCCGAATTCTAGACCACCGCCCAGGGCTCGGTAAAATGTGTCTTGTTTGACCGGATCTTCGCATTCTGACACGAAAATGCGATCGCCCGATTGAATTAATCCTAAAACAATTACGCGAACTTTACCTTTTTCCATAATTAGTCATCAGTCATTAGTCATCAATCATTAACTGGTTCCTAGGCTCTGCCTAGGAATCAATGTCCAGAGGCTCTGCCTCGCTTTCGGAGCAGCAAAATAGGAGGCATATCCTTTGGATATGTGTTACCAGGCAGAGCGTAGTAACGAGTAGAATCCGCCCCTAATGAGTAATCACTAATGACTAATTATCGGCGGCAAAAGTCTCTCGACGGCGACTGGTGTCAACGGGCCAGTTTCTATTTTCCCCGCCAATAATGAGTTTTTCAATGGTTACGAATTCTTTGCTGAGTTGCTGGAAAACATTAATCAAGACATCGAGGCCAATTGCATCGCTAGTACCCAAATCAAACCAGCAGCGAGCCCAAGAACCTTGATACTCCATTTCTCCCATATTGTGCATCAAAGCCATCATGCTTTGGTCGGCTAGATTAACATCGTAATTCATCTGACTGATATCTAAGCCTTCATCTTGAACTTGCAAATTTTCTGCATTAAATCCTCCCAGTTTTCCCAAGAAAAACCAAGAGTCAAACACTTCTTCAACATACTGTTTTTCACCGTTTGAAGGCACGTTGCTGAACTTGAGCCAAATCCAGAGGTCAAAGGGGTTAAACTCGCGAAACTCTACTTGCATAGTTTTTTGTTGTTTTTATAGTGGTGGTAAGGCTGCCGGCCCCCAGACTCCATCTGCATCTCTGATTTTATCGCGCATCGGGTCGCAGGCGCGAGATTGGCTGTCGAGACGGTTGCGGGTTCTGCACTGCTGAAAGAAGATTTCGGCTACTAAACTGCGCGGCAGTTGGTCGGGTTTTGCTAAGGCTGCATCGAAGTTTTTTCTGGCTTCCTCAAGTAAGGTTTTGTTGCCGTCTTTCCTCTGGGATTGGGAAAACAAAATTTGTGCTTTTAGATAGAGAACTTCGGGATTATTTGGCGTTTCTGCTAGAGATTTATTGGCAAACTCTAAAGCACGATCGTACTTTTTCAAGTCTCGATAGCCTACGGCCATGCCGCGATAAGCTAAGTAGCGGGGAGAGGCTTTTTGTTCGAGTCTTTGAATTGCTTCGTTGGGGTTGGAAAAGGGCAGGTTTGTGGCTAGCATTAAGTCCATGTAGCCTTTGATCAGGTTTAGTTCTGGGTCGTTGGGCGCTATTTTCTCGGCGGCCTCTAGGTATTGAAATACTACTCGCAATTTACTCAAAGCTTGGGGCGCGCCTTTGGCTGTTCCTTCTTTGGCTATAATGTTCGCCCCTTCTAGAAAGTGACCTGCTGCTGTGTAAATATTGCCGCGCAATGGATTAGTTTTCGCCAAATTTTCGCCGACTTCGCGGGTTTTTTGCGCGTAGGAATTCATCGAGTTTAAGTCCTGCTCGATGTAGGAGAGGGAGGCTGCCATTGCATAGGCTAGTGGCTCGTTTGGTTCGGCTGATAGTGCTTGTTGAATTTGAGTTTTTGCTTGTTTGTAGTTTCCTTGCTGAAACATTGTTTTGAAAGCGGTTTCGGTGTTGGGCCCGATCGCCTGCGGGTTGCTGCTGCGAAAGGGATCGCCCGCTACTGCTGAGTTAATGCAGATGCTGAGGGCGATCGCTCCTGCACAGGCGATCGCCCGCACTGTCTGTTTAGAACTTAACATTTGCTTGCCCAGCGATGCTAAAGGGGTTTTCGTCATCGTCAATTCTCTCAATGTAATATACTGTAAACTAGAAACAAGAGAGTTAAATTTTCAGGCTTTCGGGCCGCGACCAAAAAAAGAGCGAAATTTGCTTGATTTTTTGTGGTTGTTGAGGTATATTTTAATAATGGAAGTGTGACTTGTAATATATTAAACGACAGATTTCCATTGTTAAAGTATACCATGAAACAACAAAAAAATCAAACGCCAATCCTGAAAAAAAAGGAAAATTTTGTAAAGATTTATGTAAAATAATTGTGTGCGATCGGCCCCAGCCAAAAACAGCCTTAACTATCAATAGCACAACCAGAAGTTCCCAGATCCAACAATAACTATTTTTATGATTGTTGACTGTTGACTGTTAACAACTGCCAACTGCCAACTGCCAACTAACAACTGCCAACTGCTAACTAACAACTGCCGTTAATGCTTTATCTAAAAAACTTAGTATATCATCCTACCGCCTGTCCGAATCCTATTCTGAAAAATATTAACTTAGAACTGCCCTCGCAGCAAATGGGGCTGATTGTGGGTCGCAGCGGTTCTGGCAAAAGTACGCTATTAGAAATATTAGCAGGTTTAGCGGAAAAAACTAGCGGCGACATCCGTTGGCGGGAACAAGAATTAACACCAGAACACTTGCAACAGTTAGGAGGTTTAGTGTTCCAGTTTCCAGAAAGGCATTTTTGCGGAGGCACAATTTTAGAAGAATTGCGGTTGGGTCATCCTGAATTGGGACAAGAACAAATTAACTCAGCAATGGCAGAGGTGGGACTAGGACATTTGCCTCTGCGCGCTTCCCCCCACGCTTTGAGCGGCGGACAACAGCGCAGGGTAGCCCTGGCGGTGCAGCTAATTCGGCAGCCACATTTGCTACTTTTGGACGAACCGACGGCGGGTTTGGATTGGTCGATGCGACGGCAGTTGGTAAGCTTGTTGAGTAAGTTGAAAAGTCACTGGACTTTGTTGATTGTTACTCACGATGCTAGCGATTTGTTGGGTGTAGCCGATAAATTTTGGACTTTAGACCACGGGGATTTGCAGGAGGTCGATCGGGCTAAATTAGAAGCTAAGGAAACGAGTTTTGTTAGTCATTAGTCATTAGTCATTAGTTAGTGCGGGTGGGTCTACCGCATTATGAAGCATTTTTAAGTACAGAGAATTTGCAGAGCTTACAAAAGAGTGGGAATAGAAGATGAATCAGATTACAATGCCTATGTTGCCCCAGATGAACGACTTGTGGCAAAAAACGCTGAATTGGCAGCCGGATGAGTCGCAGCAACAACAATTTCAGCGACTTTATGAGTTAATAGTCGAGGGAAATCGCTCCTTGAATTTAACTCGAATTACTGAGCCGATCGATTTTTGGGAAAAACATTTGTGGGATTCTCTGCGGGGAATTGCGAGACTGCTGCCAGCTAATCATAATTCGGCGGAAAATCCCGAATTAGGCGCCGAGTCGGTTCAGAAAGCGATCGATATCGGGACAGGTGGGGGTTTTCCGGGTCTACCGATCGCGATCGCCATGCCGGAACTATCAGTTACTTTGCTCGATTCTACTCGCAAGAAAATTGATTTTTTGGCAACAGTTGTGCCATCTTTAGGGATAGAAAATGCGGCGACTTTGTTGGGCAGATCCGATGAAATTGCCCGACAGCCGCAGCACAAACAAGCTTATGATTTAGCCGTTCTCCGAGCAGTGGGAGCAGCTCCTCTCTGCGCTAAATGCGCGCTGCCTCTGCTAAAAAATGGCGGTTTGGCTGTACTTTACCGTGGGAATTGGACGGTGGAGGAAGAGACGGAGTTGCAAAGGGCGATCGAGCATTTGGGCGGCACAGTTGAGTCAGTCGAAGCATTCACAACGCCGACGAGTCAGGGGGCGCGGCACTGCGTTTACTTGCGGAAAGTTGTACAGCAGTTCGAGCGTCCCGTTCGCTAGTAGGGACACGGCACTGCGGTGTCCTGTATTTCATCTGCCGTGTCCTGTATTTCATCTAATTGAAAACTACCCGATCGCCTTTTCGTAGCGCTTGTTAATTTCCGCCCAATTAACAACATTCCACCAAGCTTTTAAGTAGTCGGCGCGCAAATTTTGGTATTTGAGATAATAAGCGTGTTCCCAAACATCGTTACCCATAATTGGATAGTTGCCATCTATCAAAGGAGTGTCTTGATTTGCCGTAGTTGTAATCTCAAGTTTGCCAGCTTTATTGCGGACTAGCCAAACCCAACCGCTGCCAAAACGCTTGGCGCCGGCATCGTTAAATTTTGCTTTAAAATCGTCAACACTGCCGAAATTTTGCTGAATTGCTGTGGCAATTGCCCCTGTGGGTTCGCCGCCGCCGTTGGGACTCATGATTTCCCAAAACATACTGTGATTTAGGTGTCCGCCGCCGTTGTTACGCACGGTTGTGCGAATATCTTCAGGAACTTTGCTCAAATCTCGCAGCATATTTTCCGCAGTGATATTTTTGAGTTGCGGGTATTTGCTGACAGCATCATTGAGGTTTTTAACGTAAGCGGCATGGTGTTTGTCGTGGTGAAATTGCATTGTCCGCGCATCGATGTGCGGTTCTAAAGCATTGTATTCGTAGGGCAAAGGCGGCAGTGTAAAAGGGCCGGGGGTTTGGGCTATTTTTGGGCTTTCTGCAATTGGACTTGCTTGCGGTACATTATTTCCTGACGCTTGGCAAGCACCTGCGGTAATAGCTCCGACGCTGGCCGTCAGCAAATACAAGAAATCTCGGCGTTTGAGAGTCATAAAAAGTACCTAAGTGAATTATTAACTGTTTTATCTCAGATTAAAGCAAAATGGGAGTGAGTTGAGAAAAAAAGTTGTATCGCCCGAATGGATGAGACGGATGGGCGATGGTTGTGAGAGTTCCTCAAGTATAGGCTAATTGTATGCGCGTAACTAACTCACGTGCTCCGGTTCACCAACCCGGTTTCTGTCTCGAAACCGGGTTTTTTTGCGATTATTCTTGGGACAAGCGTTGGATGGCTTCGCCTCCAAAAAGCCGATCGGCTGCTTGGAGAATACCGGGAATTTTAGCAGCGTGGGGACTGTGCGCTAGACAGCGACGCAAGTCTAATTCATCGAGGCGATCGGCTTTTTGGCCGGGGAACCAGTGGCCCCCATTACCTAAAAGGTTGTAGCGCATCTTGCAATAGTCGATCGTATCGTAAGCCTGCGCCAAATTCCACAGCCACAGAATTACATAAATATTAATACCTCCGGGAGTATTTTCGATACTTGGTAAACCGACGTGCCAAGTCTTAAACCAATCTTCTCCTAATTTATCAATTGCTGCTTTTTCTAATTTTTCTAATATCGGTGGCAAAATTTCATCGGCTCTATCTAACAATTCTACAGCTTTAAGATGCTCGTTAAAATCTTCAGGTTTGGCGGCGCCCAAACTTAAAGTATGTACTTGCGGATGCGACAAACAAAACAAATCATTAAACACCATCGGACTCAGCGGATAGCACAAATCTACCAATTTTTGCGGCGGGCTGTAAAGTTGACCGCCTTTGTCGGAAGGACTGATAATAAAAACGCCCATATCGTGACGTTTAGCAGCTTCTATAGCCTGCCAATTACTTTGATTGATGTAGTACCAGTGCAAGTTAAGATAATCAAATTGATTAGTTTCAATTGTTTTGACAATCACATCCGTCGGGCCGTGAGTGGAAAAACCAATAAACCTAACTTTGCCTTCTGCTTGCAACTTTCTCGCCACATCCATGCAGCCGCCCGGACGCATAGAATCCTCTAGCAATTCCCATGTATTAATGCCGTGTAGCGACAGTAAATCGACGTATTCCAGTTGCAAATAAGCTAAGGATTTATCAAATTCTTCGCGAAACTCTTGGGAGTTTGGTTGGGGATTAACTTTCGTTTGCACTATCAACTTTTCACGGGGAAAGTTCGGCAAAATTCGCCCCAACTGCATTTCGGAAGTGCCGTAACCGCGAGCAGTTTCTATGTGATTTATGCCGCATTCAATCGAGTAGCTAATCGTCGCTTCTAGATTTTGTTGGTTGGCTGGTGGAATTTCATTGGCTGGCACGTCTTGCCATTTGTAATGATATCTCATGCCGCCGCAGGAAAAGACAGGCATGGATAATTCTGTGCGACCGAATCTGCGATATTGCATCATCATAATTAAAGTCAAAGCTATAGCAGAAGGAAGTTCGGCAACGAGCAATGTACGGGATGTAACGGATGTAACGGATGTCAGGAAGAAGGAAGTTCGGCAACGAGCAATGTACGGGATGTAACGGATGTAACGGATGTCAGGAAGAAGGGAGAAGGAAGATGTAACAATCGCACTGGTTTTACTGATTAAGAACTTCTTAATAGTGTTGGCGGTTGCTAAAGGGTAAGAAACCTTGTTTTTGGTATTTTTGCGGGTGGTAAATCCCATATTCCAGCGTTCTCCTGAACAGGCAAGATGCCTGTTCTACAAAGAGTTCTTGCAGCATTCTCCTGAACAGGCAAGATGCCTGTTCCACAAAGAGTTTTTGACCACCAGTGGGCAGTTTTGACTATTTAGAAATCTCCCGTACTACGGGTTTTCCGTCTTGGATTTCGCCGACTAAAACCAAATCTGTACAGTCTACAAACAAACCATTTTCTAACACACCGGGAATGTTATTCAAGGTTTTTTCCATTTCTCCGGGGTTGGCAATGTCATCAAATTTGACATCGATTACCATATTACCTTGATCGGTAATTACCGGGCCTGCTTTTTTCACGCCCATGCGGAGTTCGGGTTTGCCGCCCAATTTTTCAATGGCGCGCATCACTGGTGTTAATGCCATCGGTATAACTTCGATGGGTACGCGAAAAGTTGAACCCAATTTATCTACCATTTTGGAACTGTCAACTACTACAATAAACTGAGCTGCGAGGTAATCGACTACTTTTTCGCGGGTGTGGGCTGCGCCACCACCTTTAATTAAGTTGAGGTGAGGATCTACTTCATCAGCGCCGTCAATAGCAACATCAATTCTGTCGATTTCATCTAGTGTTGCCAGCGGAACTCCGTACTGTTTGGCTAACACTTCTGATTGAAAAGATGTCGGCACTCCTTTGATATCTTTGAGTTGACCGGATTTTATGCGATCGCCCAATGCTTGAATAGTATAAGCTGTAGTTGACCCGGTGCCGAGTCCGACAATCATACCAGATTTTACGCGATCGGCTGCAGCAAAGCCGACTTGCTGTTTCATCAATTTTACGGGATCTTGTTCTGTGGTCATGTTCGGTACTCCTTAATAGTTTTAAGATTATACCATTTATTATGGATTTATTTAACCGCAGAGAGCGCAGAGAACGCAGAGAGGAAGAAGAAGAAGAGAGGGAACTCGCAAATTATTTCAAGTGGGAACTTCTCTCTTTTTTCTCTCCGCCCTCTGCGTCCTCTGCGGTTAAATAAAAAAAATATAGTTCACAAATCGGTGGATAATTGCCACAATGAAAATCGGCTTTCTCGATCCCGAAATTCGTCAAGCTGTCCCAGGAACCAGATTAAAAGTATTTTCAAGCATGAAAGTACACCAAATAGACGACAATGATAACAAGCTTTTTTTCGGTCAACTTTACCGCCAGTGCCAGGAAACAGAAGGCGTCGAGTACGTCGGTTCCTTACCGCAACCCGAACTCGTCCGGCAACTGCGTTCAGTCGCGGTTTTAGCTTACCCGAATACCTATTTGGAAACCTCATCTATTGCCGTGATGGAGGCGATGGCCTGCGGTTGCCGGATTGTGACGAGTGAATTAGCAGCTTTGCCGGAAACAACTGCTGGATTTGCCCGTCTAGTTTCAATGTCAGGGGTGGAAAATTTTGCATCGATAACTAATTGGAAGCGGGCGGGCAGCGCAGATTGGGAGGGATATACAAGGCGGTTTTTAGAAGCCGTAGTTGGAGTTTTAAATGAGGACACGGGTGCGGGTGGCGCAACTGCTGAAAATCATCTGAGACAGCAGGTAGAATATATAAATCGAGGGTGTACTTGGTCTGTGCGATCCCGACAGTGGGTAAAATGGTTGAATATTATTAGTGTAAAACCTGTAAGAGTGGCAGAGCAAATGATAACGGAGTCGTTGGTGGATTTAGAATCAGCTCAAGCATATTTTGTAAAGGGAAATCGGCTGAAAGATACAGGTGATCTCGGTGGCGCTATCGAGAATTATCAGAAAGCTTTAGAGTTAAATCCAGGAGATGCGGAAGTTCATAAAAAGTTGGCGGAAGTTTATGTTTTGCAAGGAGAATTTGAAAAGGCGATCGCCTCTTGCAATCTTGCTCTTAAATTCAAACCTAATTTTGCTGCCGCTTACTTGACGATGGGAAATGCCCTGCACAGTCAAGGAAAGCTGGAAATTGCAATTCAATCTTACTTGCAAGCTTTAGAAATTCAGCCGAAATTTGCTGAAGCTAGCGCGAATCTCGGCAGTATGTATTACAAGTTAGGACAATTAGAACAGGCGGCCAATTATTACCAGAAAGCTCTGCTAATAAATCCTCAATTGTGTTCGGTTAATATGATGCTGGGCAGCGTTTTGCAGCAGCAAGAAAAGTTAGATGCAGCCATTGCTTGCTATCAAAAAGTGCTGCGTCTACAACCGGGAGATGCCAGCGCTGCTGAGAAACTATCGAGTTTAATCGCACAAAAAGAGCGGGCCACTACTGACAGCAACTTTATCGAATTAGAAACAGAATCAGGCGAAGCGCAACCAGTATCTGTCAACAAAGATGAAGGCTACGGCTTGCAGCCTTCGAGCATCAATTTGCCGCCAGCGCCCACCACTGAAACTTTAAATACTCCCTTTACAAACCCCGCCCAACTTTCGGAACAAGTTACCTCGCTTAATGTTCCAGATAGCGGACAAGTTGCCAATTTTCAAGAAGTAGAACCCTACAAAGAACTGGCAGAACAGTTTTTAGTTCAAGGTAAAATTAAAGAGGCGATCGCAGCTTGTCAGCAAGCCCTAAAAATTCGACCGGATTTCATCCATGCTTACGTAACTTTAGGGAATGCTTTGCAAGCAGTAGGCAAAACAGAAGCTGCAATTCGATCGTATTCTCAAGCCCTAGAATTGCAGCCAAATTTTGCGGAAGTGCGCGCCAATATCGGCAGTATGTATTTCAAAATGGGGCGTTTGGAAGAAGCGATCGCCCATTACCAGCAAGCCATTGCCCTCAGTCCCGATTTAGCGGGCGCTCACTGGAACTTAGGGAAAGTATATCAGAAACACGGCAACATCGAAGCAGCGATCGCCTGTTTTAAAAGAACATCCGAACTCAACCCGCAGCTAGTCGGTGCAGACTTCCACTTTAACTTAGGTAATCGACTTTTGGGCCAAGGAAAGCGCGATGAAGCCATCGAATGCTACGAAAAAGCGATCGCCATTAAACCGGATTGGGCAGAAGCCTACGGTAACATCGGCAGCGCGCGATCGCAACAAGGCAATCTCGACGCCGCCATCGCTTACTATCAGAAAGCTGTAGCTTTAAAGCCACATTTAGAAGTTTTGCACTTCAATATAGCCAATTCTTTTTTACAGCAAAACAAGTACGAAGAAGCGATTACCAATTACCAAAATACTCTGAAAATCAAGCCTGATTGGCCGGAAGTTCACGCTAACCTCGGCAGTTGTTTTTCCATGCAGGGGCGGCTGGAAGAAGCTTTAGTAAGCTATCAGCAAGCCCTGGCATTAAAACCGAGTTGGGCAGAGGTTTACTGCCGGATGGGACACATTCAGAAACAAGATAAGCCGTTGGAGGCGATCGCCAATTTTGAAAAGGCGATCCAATGCAACTCCAAATATAGCGAAGCCTACCAACAATTGTGCGACTTGCTAAGCCATTCCACCAACCTCGCCGGAGCCCGTAGCATAGCTGACAAATACTGCGAAAACTGCGGCGAGAATGCCCCAATCATGTCAGCTACAGCCTACGTCTTTTCCTACCTGCAATCAGGTGTCAGCCAACAGGCAATTCAAAAACTCGAAGAAATCGAAAAACTATGTTACGAAAAGGTCGAAACCTTTAGCGTAATCGAACTAAAACTGCTCTACGAAATCTTCCTGTTTGCAGTTTCTCACCTGCGAGACAACCGCGAAAAAAATGCCAGTTTTTATCGACTCATTGCCAAAGAATACTACCAAAAAGCCGTCCCTAAGCGCCAGGAAATTAACAGAAGCAACCTAGCAAATTATCAAACAAAAGAACAGCGCGCTTTAAAAATCGGCTTCCTTTCCAAACACTTCCGCCGCCACTCAGTAGGCTGGTGCAGCGAAGCTTTAATTCGCGAATTAAGCCACATCACCCCCCACGTTCACCTTTACGTCACTGGGAAACTCCACCGAGATGAGGTTACGCAGCGGTTTGAAGACATGGCGGGCAAGTTTTACTGGCCTAAAAAATATCCAAACGGCTTTGCTGATGGCGGTGAAATCTTCGCCGAAGTAGCGCAAGACAACTTGGATGTTTTGATAGACTTAGACTCGATGACTGTGCCCACAAATGTCGAAGTGCTGTATCAATATCCTGCGGGCATTTGCGTTTCTTGGCTGGGATTTGACGCACCCTACATTTCAGATAATCACTACTTTCTATGCGACGAACACACTCACCCCCCTGGTGTTGAAAAAAATTACTTAGAACAGTTAGTAAGATTGCCTGCTTGTTCGGTAGCAATTGGCGCACTGCAAAGCATTCCTGTGAATCGAGAGGCGATTAGAAATGCTCTCGGAATTGGCTTAGATCAGATGACTTATCTGTGCGTTTCGCCAGGGAGAAAAACGAATCCCGAAATGGTACGAGCTCAAGTTACAATTCTTAAGGAAGTACCAGATAGTGTGTTAATCCGCAAAGGTCAAGGCGACCCCGAGGTTATTCACAGCACTTACCGCGAAGAATGCGATATTCAAGGAGTAGATTTTGCTCGGATTAAGTTTATAGGGCAAACCAGAAGTGAAGAAGAACACCGGGCTATTTATTATGTAGCCGACGTGCTTTTAGATTCCTATCCTTACAACGGGGGGACTCACAATTTAGAGGCTTTGTGGGCGAATTTGCCAGTGGTAACTCGATCCGGCGACCAATATCTTTCGCGCATGGGTTACGCTTTTCTGAAAAGTGCAAATGTTGATGTTGGTGCGGCGTGGAGTTGGGAGGAATACACGCAGTGGGGAGTTAAGTTTGGCCGCGATGCTGGTTTCCGAAATGCGGTGAAAGAGCATTTAATAAAATCTAAGCAGCCAGAACATCTCGCACCGTTGTGGAATCCTAAAAAGTTGGCTGAGGATATGTATAAGGTGTTTCAAAAACTTTTGTCAGTTGACGGTTGACTGTTGACTGTTGACTGTTGACTGTTATTAGAAGGAAAAATTTCCGCATCTATCACTCTTCCCCTCTTTCTGTGAAGTCTTGTAACAATCTTCGTGGAAATGCGTAAAAATTCCGCGCCGAGTCTGATAGATAAATAGCTGATTCATAGTACCGCGATCGCACTAACTTTATGCCAGTTAGGGCGATCGCTTTTTTAGTAATACCAGTTTCAAAAAAGAATGCAACTGTAGACAAGCTCCAAACCAGCAGCTTCATCATTAATTCCCCAATCTAAAATCTAAAATCTAAAATCTAAAATCTAAAATAACCTGATTACTCACTAATTGCCACTCGATCGCGCCCGCCAGACTTAGCTCGATACAATGCCTTATCCGCAGCTTCAATCAACATTTTCGGGGAATTTTGACTTGGCGAAACGGCCGCAACTCCCAAGCTGAGAGTCACACAATCGCCGACAACAGACTTGATGTGGGGAATTGCCAAAGCTTTGACGCGGCTGCGGATTCCCTCCGCAACCGCCTGTGCAGCCATGACATCTGTATTTGGCAAAATTACCGCAAATTCCTCGCCGCCGTACCTAGCAGCCAAATAGAGGCGTTCTGCGGGTGCGTTTGTGCAAGCATCCCCGATCGCCCGCGCCACTTGCTGCAAACAAGCATCCCCGGCTTGATGGCCGTAATTGTCGTTGTAAAGTTTAAAACAGTCAATGTCGCACAGAATCAAAGATAGCGGTTCCGAAGAGCTCGACTGCTCCCATTCTCGGTTGATCACCTCGTCAAAACGGCGGCGGTTAGCTAGTTGAGTTAGACTGTCCAAATTCGCCAACCCGTCCAACCGCTGGTTGGCCGCAGCTAACTGCTGGTAAAGTAAAGATTGTTCGATCGCGATCGCCACTTGAGTGCCCAACTGACTCAGCAAATCCACATCAAACTGCTGCCACTGGCGGGGTCCCGAACAGTGGTGGGCAATCAGTAAACCCCACAACTTCGGCACTTGACAAGAACTGTTACCTTCCCTAGGTTCTATTCCCTGCTGGACAATCGGCACCACCAAATTTGCCTTCACCTGACAAGTCTCCAAAAATTTAAGGTGACACTCGCTCAAATTAGAAGCATGAATATCTTCTATGGCGCGAATGCGACCCTTTAAATACTGTCCGATGTAAGTATTGGCAAAACAGCAATCATCAATTCCCATCCCCTTCAGTGGAATCCATCCTTCTGCAACCGACTCCACCACCACATCTCCGTTCCAGTCGGGTCGGAAGCGGAAAACCAGCACGCGATCAGTTGCCAAAAACTCCCGCACTTCCGCTACTGTAGTGTTGAGAATATCTTGGAGATCCAGAGAAGAACGGATGCGCGATTGAATCTGCCCGATCAGGCGTTCCCGTTCTATTTGTTGCCGCAGCGCGACTTGGGCTTGCTTACTTTTAGTAATGTCCCGACCTTCCGGCAGCAACAATACTATTTTGCCCGTTTCATCCGCGACAGGTTTGAGAGAAAAATCAACAGTTGCCGTCCGACTTACACCTTGAACTTCCACTTCATAGCGGACAAATTCACCTTTTGCCGATCGAGAAATCGCCTCTTGCAACTGTTCCTGAACTTCCTCAGAATCTCCCCACCAAGGCAACAGCCAAAACGGTTTATTTGCCACATCCCGTAGCTTAATTCCCGCAAAATCCAGAGAAGTTTGGTTAGCTTCCAGCAGAGTGCCGTCCGGTTTCAATAAGCTCACAAATTGGAAAGAAGAATCAAAAATTGCCCGAAAGCGTCTTTGAGAATCTCCCAACATTGCCGTCACCTTTTCGCGAGAGGTAATATCGCGGAAGCGCCACACCCTGCCAATAATATTTTGTCCGACTCGAATTGGCTGCGTGTAGCGCTCAAAAGTGCGGCCGTCTTTAAATTCTAGAATATCGCAACCTTCCGACTCCGCATCACTATAAAATTCTTTAACTCTCTGCAAAAAAGCTCTCGGATCTTTCACTTGCTTAGTGAGAAATGCCAGCCGCAGCGTTCTATCCATTGAATTTCTAACTTCTTCATAAATTCCCCACATTTGAACTAATTTTTCGTTATAGCTAATCATTTCTCCGGCCGTAGTAACGGCGAGAATGCCGTCGGCGGTTGCTTCTAAGGTAGCGTGCAGCAGAGAGCGCGATCGCTCTAATTCTGCTGCGGTCAATTTTCGTTCCGTGAGGTCTCGGACTGCTTTCACCTGTACTAAACGACCTTCCCAAAATACAAATTTGCTGCGAACGTCAGCGGGGAAAGCAGTTCCATCTCGCTTGAGAAAAACAGTTTCACAGACTGTATTACTGGCTGCAGAAATCATTTGCGGCGCCTGTTTGTATGATTTCGGCGACAGTAGTTCCAGCAAGCTCATTCCCACCATTTCCGCAGGTTCGTAACCGAAAAGTTGGGCAAAATTACTGCTAACGCTCAAAATTGTGTCGCGGTCAGCCACGGCAACTGCTTCAAAATAAGCTTCGCATTCGAGCAATCGCGATGCTGAGTGGCGGCTGCCATTTTCGGTAGCAGAATAGCTGTTGTTAATTAACTGTTGCAATTGCGTATTGGCAGAGTACAAAGCGGTCATGGCTTGCCTGTACATAGCAGTACGTTTCTCGACTTTTTCGGCGAGGCGATCGCGATATTCTCGCAGTTCTTTTTCGACTTTAATTAAATCAGTTATATCTACTGCAAACACGATTACGCCAGCGACGTTACCTGTTTCATCCCGGTAAGGTATTTTATCTGTCCGCACCCAGCATTTTTGACCCGATGCTGTTGGTAGTAGTTCGACTTGGCCCTGCTTGGGAACGCCGGAATTGATTACTTCCAAATCTTCTAAATAATATTGCTCTGCTTCGTCTGGATAGATTTCATAAAAAGATTTACCTTCTAATTGAGCGGCCGGCAAACCTCTCGATGCAGCGGCGGCTTGATTAATTCGCAGCAGGCGACTTTCGGTATCTTTGAGCCA
Source organism: Microcoleus sp. AT3-A2 (assembly GCF_036705685.1). Taxonomy (NCBI): domain Bacteria; kingdom Bacillati; phylum Cyanobacteriota; class Cyanophyceae; order Oscillatoriales; family Microcoleaceae; genus Microcoleus; species Microcoleus sp. AT3-A2. The sequence goes on along the minus strand of NZ_JAUBVF010000005.1, from coordinate 102,771 downwards.
AATCATCGCTGGCACGGAATCAAAAATTATTTGCTGTTCTTGTTGCTGCAGGCGTAGTTCGGCTTCTGCTTGTTTTCTTTTAATTATTTCTTTTTGCAGTTTGTGGTTAGCTTTTTTGAGTTCAGCAGTGCGTCTTTCTACTCTTTCTTCTAGTTGATCGTAGTATTGGGCCAGCAAGTTTTGCTGCTGTTCGTGCCGCATTGCTTCTAATTTTAACTTTTCGCTAGCTGACAAACTTGAGGAGACAAAATCTGCTAATATTTGGGTAAATTCGTGTTCTTCTTCCGTCCAATCACCGTGGGAGCCCTGGCGTTCGGCGCTGACTATTCCCAACCTTTGACCTGCTAGCATAATCGGTACGTTTAAAAGGGAAGTCGTGTCCTGATCGAGCAAATAAAGACCCACAAGTTCTCGCGTTCTGGGGTCATTTTCTGCTGCCACAGTAGCGATCACACTTGCAGATTTTAGAGCTTGAAAATATGCCGGACAGTCTGCGGCTGTGATGATTATTTGTACGGAATGGAGTCTAGTATTTTGTTCGTAAAGGTCGATGCAGTGAAGCTGTGTTTTGTCTTCGCCGTATAGCCAAATACTGGCTCGATCGCAGTTGACAATACTGACAGCGGTTTCTGTTACTTCGCGGATGAAGTCTTCTATATTGTGGCGTTCTTTAAGTTGACTTTTGGCTAATTTTGCGATCGCTAAAGTTGGACTGCGCCAATTTCCTCTCTGGTTGGGCGGCATGGGTGACTGCGAAGCGGCGTTAATTTCTTCGCAAACTAACAGTACAGCCGGCCGTTGGAAATTGGCAATTGAACGACCATTAGTATTTTCCTCTATTTTCCAATCTACCGCCGGCATTGGGCGCGCGGTTGCTTTTACCTTAATAATCTTGCCGTCTTTGCAAGTCAAGCAGCCTTCCCAACAGGCAATTTTTGGAGTTGGCGTACCGTTTTCCGGCTGGGCCAATCCAGCAAATTCTGCCTGCATTTTGCCTTGCTCTTGGCAGTAAAATATGTTAAAAATTGAATGACAAATTAATTCCTGCGATTTGTAGGCGAGGCGAGACGCACCGAATTGATTGAGCGAAAAAACTCTTCCCAAAGCGTCTAGAACGAAGTAAATGCCCGGAAAATTATCGTAGAGAGTTCCATACCAATCTTGTTCGACTTGTTGGCTGCACGAAAGTTTTGCTGTCGCGAAGTCGCCGTCCGTGTCGATCAAGTGAGAATAGTTGGTTTCGGGGTTGCTGGAATTACTTTTTTTAGCAAACACTTTTAGCTTAACTCGACTGTAATTAATTTTACTTTCTGGAATTTAACTTTTTTGTGAAACTAAATTAAACCTGTTGTTTGAAAAAAGTTACAAGTTGTAACAAAAATACCACTTGTCCAGCGTGCTGGTTTTCGCTTCCCCATCCAACCACTGTGTTTGTTTGTAGCTGGTACACGGTCTGCAGACGATATTTCCCGCTAGTTGCAATGCCAGCAGGTTTAGCTACAATTACCCGGTCTGTACTTTTAGCATCCTAGACAATAAAAAAAAACCGACAATCAATGGTTTTAAGTATATATGATAACACTCAAATACCTAGTATTGGGATTGACTTACTTCGGATTCGGTTTGGGATATTTGCCGGGGCTGCGGATGAACCGGGCGGCGGTTGCAATTGTCGGGTCAGATGAGTGCGGTGGCTTTGGGGATAATCGACCTGAAAACTGCTTGGGAGGCGATCGACCCAAGTACGATGTTTTGTGTTGGGAATGACGATCGTGAATATAGTTAATTTGACTGTTTAATAAATATTTATAATACTTAAGTTAAGTAAATCTTATAATGCACAATCGACCACGAGCTTTAGTCCTATAGTTTATACTTAATCTTGTCCAGCAAACGCTAAGGAGGTAAGAAAGAGTGACTACCCTAAAACCCGCTGCGAAACCCAGACTTAATTCTGCGTTCAAACAACTGATGTCTTTACACTGGGTAATGTCAGCTTGCTATTTAGTGCTGTTTATTAGCGGTACTTCTATGGCTCAATTGCCAGGAGAATTGTCTATTCGAGGCCCCCTTTACGATTTTCACAAATCCGTAGGAGTGCTGACAATGGCTTTGCTGACTTGGCGGATTTTAACTTTGCTCCGCGTATGGTGGAAAAAATATACGAAACGCCTGCCAAAGTTTACGAAGGAATGGTACAAAAATTTTGCTCTGCACGTGAGTTTGTACCTTTTTATGTGGCTAGTTCCGGTTGCTGGTTTCTTACTTACTAACTCTTACAAAAGTAACAATGTGAAATTTTTCGGAATTCTTTTGCCGGATCTGTTTCCGCAGGATTCCGCAATGGTTGATGTGGGAAGTAGTTTGCATTTTTGGCTGGCGTACACGTTTTTAGCCTTCGTGATTTTGCATATTTTAGCTCAGAAGAAAGTTGTAAGGGCTAATTGGCGCAGGTTGGCAAATTTTGTTCGGACTAAGTTCGCAAAGCCTCAAAAGGTTGGATAAATTTGCGATGGGGTACTCTTCTCAATTGGTAGCGGTAGGGTGCACGCTGCCTACCGTACATAATTAGTTGATGCGTCCACGACTATTTAGGATAAGACTATTTAGGATAAATTGACTGCAAAACTCGCTATTTTCCACGGCGATATTCTGAAACTTCTCCCATCGTCTGACTTCTGGGGCAAATTTATGGGTTGTTCTAATAAATCGACAGGCTGGCTAATCGCCAAACCCAAATCGCTCTTTAATTCCAAATTTGCCTCTTCACCATGACATTCGCAACACCGCAAAATCCAGACATTAGAATCGTCTTCCGATTGTTTGAAAGCCATCAAAACTAAATTGTCGGCAGACAAATCCAAGAAATTCCCCACTGCAGGTAAACTCTTGTTTCGATTTTCTCCCAACTGCGGCAACACCTTTACTAACAGCGGCAAATTCAACTCGTACCCGCGCCGAACTGTGCCCGCCTCTTGCCAATTTCCGCTGTGGGGATAGACTGCACAAGTAAATTCCGAAACTCCTACATCTGCTTGTTCATCAGGCCAAGTCGAACCCCGAAGCAATGTCAGCCGAATTTGATTTGGTTGAAGGTCGCAACCGTATTTGCAATCATTGAGCAAACTCACTCCAAAACCGTCATTGCTGATATCAGTCCAGCGCAAAATCGGCACTTCCCATTTGGCTTTTTCGGCGGATGTTTGCGGCTTGGTGGTGCGCTGAATCGCACCGCCGGGAATTTCGCAAGTTGCAAAATCTGCTTCTACATTTAACCCAAAGGCTGCTTTTACTAAAACGTGAGTTTCTTGCCAATCTGCAACTGTCTTGATTTTCAGCAGCGGCGAACCTATTTCTACTATATAATCTTGACAAAACTCTGATTTGCCAATTTGTCGGACTACGCGCAAACTCTGCCGCAATTCCCCCTCCTCTACCCAAGAAATATCTTTCAGTATCGGCGCGGGTAACAGATGTTTTTCATAATTTGGATCGATGTTCCAAGCATCCCAATATTGGCCGCTGTCTTGAAATGCTTGCAGTTGATTGCCACCGGCTGCATTCAGGACTTCTCGGTTATTTACTTTATCCCAAATGCTCGATAAATCCCCAGTTTTGCCGTCTACTATTGCCAGAATAAATTCATTTTCTAACACCATTTCTGCGGTTGCAAAATGCGTTTCTTGACCAGGTGTGTTTTTTTGTGATATACTGTATGTAAGTTTCGATAACTCTATCTTTTTTTCAGTTTCTGGACTCGCGGACGCATTATCCACAGTTTGAGCGTCTTCGCGACACAGCCAAAACACCTGGTAGCCAAGGGCGGGGATATTATTTGCCCAGAATAACAGTGTAGATTGCAATTGCGGTCGATCGCCCCTGACAATCTGCGAAGCCAATCGCCGTCGGGAAAAATCGTAAATTTGCCAATCTGAATCAGCGGAATCGGGAAGCGGTACGGCGACAACCTCAGAGCGATCCCAATTGAGAGTATTGAAAATTAAAATCGGTTGAGCGTCGGGCTGCGGAGGCGAAGGGAGAGAAATTTGAGCCGAGATTGCATCCAGAGATTTTAGCAGGATTTCGCGACAAGTGCGATCGACCTCAGCAAAGGCTAGATTAGCATCCGCATAAACTTGGGCGATCGCAGAACCGGGCAAAATATCGTGAAACTGGTTAAACAAAATTTGTTTCCAAGCTGATTCTAACTCAGATTTCGGATAAACCGCACCAGTACAAATCGTTGCCAGCGAAGACAGCAACTCCGCTTGGTAGAGTAATTCTTCGCAGCGGCGGTTTTGGCGTTTTTGGTCGGCGCGAGTCGTGTAGCAACCCCGGTGGAATTCTAAATAAAGTTCGTCTTTCCAAACGGGAAGAGTTTTGAGTTGTGAGATGGGAAGATTTGCACCCGAAATTGCCGACAAGTTTGACAATTTTCGCGCCCCCAAATTCTCCTGATTGTCCGATTCTGCAACATCACTTTCTGGCTTAGTTGTCGTAACTTCCGGCAAAAACTGACTCTCAATCAAAGACAAATAATCAACCGCTTTTGCAAACTCCAACCTTGGGAAAAAAGGCGACATTTTCCAGCGTTTCGCCACCTCCAACATATCACGAGTCGGGCCACCGCCGTGGTCGCCAACCCCAGGCAACCAAAGAGCATCTTGCAAATTAGTTTTAGCTTGCCAGTCAAAAGCATAACTTGCCATTTTCACAGATTCTATACTTTCGCCAATTGGAGGAGACATCATGCTAAATATTTTAGTACCGTCCAATCCTTCCCACCAAAATGCACTGTGGGGAAATTCCGTTGTATCGTTCCAACGCAACTTTTGCGTCACAAAATAATCAACTCCACCTTGCCGCAAAATCTGAGGTAATTGCCACCCAAAACCGAAAGTATCCGGTAGCCAAGCCACCCGCATCAATTCCCCAAATTTTTCTTTTGCATAACGCTGTCCGTAAAAAACTTGCCGCACCATTGATTCAGCAGAAATCAAGTTTAAATCCGGTTCTACCCACATCCCCCCGACAACTTCCCAACAACCCGCCGTCACCTGTTTTTTGATCGCTGCAAATAAGTCCGGCCGATGTTCTTCCATCCAAGCATAAAGCGCCGGAGTAGAATGACAGAAAATTAAATCGGGCAACTCCGATTGCAATTTCAATACCGACTCAAAAGTTCGCTGTGCAGCTTCCCAAGTTTCCGGTACAGGCCACAGCCAAGCCAAGTCTAAATGAGCGTGACCCACCAAATAGATTTTACCTGTATATATAGATTTCCGCTCGCCAATTTCTCCTATATATATAGATGTAGCGTTGCCATTTTCTCCAACCTCCGAAACATCCTCCCTTCTTCCTCCCTCTGCGCCCTCTGCGCCCTCTGCGGTTCCCTTATCTAAATCCCCAGAAAAAGAGGTCAGAGCACCACTTTCTCCTATATATATAGATTTAGCCTTGCTATTTTCTCCAACCTCAAAAACCTCATCTTTTCTTCCTTCTGCGATTTCTGCGGTCTCTGCGGTTCCCTGATCTAACTCCCCCGAAAAAGCCCGCAGATATCCCAGCAAATTGTGCCGCAAAACAGACAGCGATCGATCGAACTTTTCGCGATCGCACACCGCCGACCAATCAATCAAACCCATTGCCAAATCAATCTCAGATTTCAGCATTTCCCCCTTGACAAACATGGGGCGACTTGCTATTGTTTCAGTGGAGAGGTATTGGGAATTTACATTTTCTAAATTTTGAGTTAGCGAATTTTGCAAAATCTCTAATTCGGCAGCCACAAAACCCGGATCAAAACAAGAAGAGTCAGCAGATTCGTACAAACAAATCGATCGCACTAAAGCGCCGTTATCGTGACCCGGACTTACCAACCGCAAAATCACTAAAAATTCATCTCCGGGATTTGCCGACGAACTCAACAAAACTCGATCGGCAAAATCAAATAAATCTCCCCGTCCGACTAACTCGCCGTTGACAAAAATTTGAGCATCTTCTGCCCACCAAGTCAAACTCAGCAGCAACCGCAAACCAACCACAGGATAGCCGTGCAAATTATCAGGAATTACCAATTGCTGGCCCAAATACAAAACTTGCTTCCCAGACGGCCAAGCAATATGTCCTTTGCTGTTAAGTTCGGCAACAGGACTGTTACAAATATTTACTGAAGAGACAGCAGAGTCAGAATCGCAGTACCTCCAACCAGACTGAACCTCCACTTGACTGAGGCGGCGCAACTTCTCGACAGTGGCAGAAATATTGTTGCTAGCAGGTGACACAGAAGCGCTCATATTTCGCTAAAATAGGAATTGTGTATTAATCAAAAATCGGATTGAACCGCCCCGACGCAAAGGACGCGAAGAAATAAAGGTTTCAGAGGGTTTGAAGCTGCGATTAAGATCTCGCTTTGATTTTACAGCAATATTCAGCAATTCCGGCGCGAATCAAAAATCTGAATTCAATAATAAAACTTATGTCCAACGGTTACTACGGCCCATACCAAAGCCGACTATTAAATTTTATATCGAAACAGTCCCGTCAAGTCGCTGACAATTGCGATCGAACTTGGCGTCAAATTAAAGAAACAACTCTCACCGCTACCCAAATTCTGCTTTATCCAGCTTATTTGCTGGTGCAAAGTTCCCGACTGCTAGGCAGACAGTTGCGGGAATCAAGTCAAAAAGTAGATTTACCGGAACTGCAAGAATTTGGCGGTGACGAAAATCCCGATGGGCAACAAAATTGGTATCAGGGCGAAACTTCCGAGGAAAGTTCGATCGCCGAAATTTTGCACCTCGCCGAAAATTTGCTAAACTCGTCGCAAACTGCGAAAACTTTAGCCAGCTTCCCGCTGTTAATTAATCAGGGAAATACTGCTAGCGATTTACCTCCGGCTATCAATTTTAGCGGACAAATCACCAAGCATCAAACAACTTCCGTATTAGAACACCCGCTTGCTAAAACTGAACTAAAACCGCAACCAAAAGTTGAGGGAATTGCCAGTTTTATCCCAGCCCGCACTTTAGTATTGGTGGGAAAAGAAAATCAGATATTAGATATTTTGACACCCGAACAGCAGGAAATGCTGGAAGGTCGCATAACTTGGGAAATTGCCAACAGCGGGCCGGAACGGCGGGAAATTACCCAAAAAGAATTAAAATTTAATCTCGGTTTGGAGTCGGCAGCAAAAAAAGCGCAGTTGCCGCCGATGCGTCGTTTTTGGGAATTGATGGCATGGCTTCAGACGAGTCCGGTTGCCCTCAAAAGAAATCAATTTGGAGAATCAATCCTCGCAGTTAAAAAATCGATCGACCGCAATGCCATCCTAGTCCAAAAAGCCCGCGCGCAGATTGAAGCAAAAACCGTACAGCAGTCAATTGCGGCATCGAATTCGATCGACCACAATACTCCAAAACTAGAAACTAATTTTAACACCAAGTTCGATCGACCTTCTACTCCTCTCTCCTTTGTTACATTACTTGATCGCGCCGCAGTCAACCTCGAAGAATTTACCCTGCCGCCAGCGGCAAAAACAATCGCCGCACCCACAGAAGCCTCCGCAGTCAAAATTAATACATCCGGCACAAACGCCAATGTAGATTTGTCCGCCCGCGACATCCTCGAAAAATACGCTCGAAACATCGAACAAATTATTTGGTCGTCAGTAGACCACCTTTTGGGCAAAGAAACTGCAGCCAGTGATAATACGGAGAAATCAGTCGCAATTCAGTATTATTTGAAACAGCGCTCAAAACTAGAAAACACACAAAATAGCCCAGAGGTCGATCGACCCTGGCTGAATTGGCAAGACTTATTCGGGGAAGCAGCACCTCAACATTTAATCGAGGGAAGTTCCGAACCCGATGTAAAAGCTCAAAGCCCCATAGCACAAGCCAGCCCAATAGTCAAGGAGAAAATTGCAGAAATAGGAGAATTGGCAGAAGGTCGATCGACTGCAGTCTCAATCTCCCCTTACCCCGAAGCACTTCACCGCCTGCTGGGGCAGCTAAAACAGAGCTTGCTGACAAAAAGCCCAAATAGTCAACCCCAAACCGCATCTGATTTATCTGATTTAGCAGTTACTCAAAAAAATAGCTCTGCACTCGCAGCAGAATCAACCCCAGGGCGCGCGCCGGAAACCCAAGTGCCAAAAAACACAAACTCGAACACCGGACAAAACAACCAATTCCCAGCAGCAATCACCGCGCAAACCCGCAGATACACCCCCGCAACCCCCGCAAACCGCGCTGCTGCTGAACCCAAAAATCCCAGCGCAGGCGTCCCACCGGAGGGCGAATACTTAGAAACAAAAGCAGAATCGATGGGATACATTAAGCACCCCCTAGAACAAGTGCTCGAATGGCTCGATCGAGTTATGCTGCGGCTAGAAAACATAGCTGAGCAACTCTGGAATTGGGCAAAAATCAACTTGCCAAAAATCCTCAAAAGCAAAGATAAAATTGACTAATCTTTAGCTTATGATAAAAAAGTTGCTGCAACAGCAGCAAATCAGCTCAGTATTATGCCATCTTTGGAGACTCCCACAGTGCTAACCCTCAAAATCGTAGTTAATGTAGTTGTTTTATTTTTTGTTTCCCTGTTCATATTTGGATTTTTGTCCAATGACCCAGCCCGGAACCCCAACCGCAGAGACATGGAATAAACAAGTTATCTCGGCCGCAGAGTAGGGGCGCGTCACCGCAGCCCCTGCAACAGCCGACAAACCAGCAAAAATTAGTCGAACAAAACTTGACCGCAAGCATCCAGGATACAAGCCCCCGGATTCATTCCAACGCACAAACTCAGGACCCAGAAATAAAAAACCTGTATCCGATAAAAAAGTCGCCGAATTGATCCGTGGGGTCAATGCTTCAAATCTAAAATCTAAAATCTAAAATCGATTGACCTCGCACCGCCAGCGAGGTTATCTTGTGGCGGAAGCAACTTCTCAAATCAGCCATTTTCAGGCACGCCAAAGCCACTGCAAATTTTAGATGTCAGATTAATCTCTAAACAGTTGCCTTTTAGATGCAAAATTTTCAATAATTTGCACCCTATAAAATCTAAAATCTAAAATCTAAAATCTAAAATCGGATGACTTACCTGTTATAACTATGCCCTATCCGGTACCGCCGCCAGAACCCCCTGGCATCATCTACATCGCAAAGCCAAAAAAAGTCGCCCTCACTGTCGCGGCCGGCGATGGAGACACTCGCAGCAACCCCGCAGAAATACCGGAACCAAGCCCAGATATCGTTCAGCCAGAACCCACACCAGCCCCAGCAGAACCCGCAGCCACACTCCTCGGCACAACCCCAGCCACCGACCAGCCTCCAGAAATCGCCGACCCCCTAGCGGAAGTCGAAAGCGGCGACGCAGTTCTGGGATTTCAGCGTCAGGCCCCTGTGGGAGAACCCGCAACAGGGACTGTTGAGCAAGATTCCTCGTTTACGGCTTACCAATTGGGTTCGGTAGAAAATGCCATTGCCATTCGGAATCGGGAACGAACCGCAGAGGCGCAGAAACAACAGGAGACGAATGTTGTCGGAAAGCAGGAAAGTTGGTATCAGGCCCAAGGCCGGCAGTTAGAAGATAACTCTCCCGAACCTGCTGAAATTCCCGTTCCCGAACCCGCGCTAGAACCAGCACCTAGCGGGCAACAGGAGTTCGACATTCCCGCACCAGGCCCAGCCCCTGCACCCAGAACACCCGCTGCGCCGAAACCGAAACCGAAACCAGCCGCGCCGCCGGGAGTCCGCACCGCCCCTTCTCAGCGGACGGTTCCTTTTCCGGTCACTCCGGCCGATACTATTGAAGTTAAGGCCGACAGCCAAGAATTCGACGACAAGCAGCAAATTGTCACGGCGGTGGGTAATGTCGTTGTGCGGTTCCGGCAAACTGTGATTGATGCCGATCGAGCGATCGTCAACTTAGTCACCCGCCAAGTGGTAGCATCCGGCAATGTCGCCTATACCCGCGGGCAACAAGTAGTTCGTGGCCAGCGGATGGAGTTCAATCTCGGCCTCAACAGCGGCGCAGTCGAACAAGCACGCGGCGAAATATTCCTGCCCGCAGCAGGTACCGAATTGACCCCCACACTGCCGACAGATATCAGTGCCGGGACAATTCTGGAACAACCGCTGAGCGATCGAATTACCAGCCAGCAGCCCGTGCGCGGAGTCAAATCCCCCGGCGCTGCTACAGTGACTATCGGCGGCGGCGGACAGCTAGCAGCCCCCCAAGTTACTGGTGCCGTCAACCGCATCCGCTTTGAAGCCGAACGCATCGAACTGCTGCCAGACGGCGCGAGGGTAGCAACCAACATTCGGCTTACTAACGACCCGTTTTCCCCGCCGGAATTTGAATACAGGGCCCGCAGGGCGACGATTAGAAGGATTTCGCCCACGGCTGAGGAATTGGTCACAACTAAACCGCGTTTGGTGTTCGACAACCGCGTGAAAATACCCGTGTATCCCCGCAGGCAAGTGTTTGACAGCAGGCAGCGGAGCGGCCCGTGTTTGACCTTTGGCTACGACGGGGGCGAACGGGGCGGTTTGTATGCCGAGTGCGGTTTTGAGGTGTTGCAAAACGGGCCGGTGCGGCTGACTCTGACGCCCCAAATTTACCTGCAGCGGATTGTGGCAGAGAACGGCGGTAATCCGTTTTCTCCCGACAGCTACGGGCTGAAAGCGAGGTTGGGCGCTAGTCTCGGCCGGCGCACCAGGTTGGACGGATCGGCAATATTTCTGAGTTTGGAAGATTTCCCGAATTTGCCGGAAGACAGCTTTCGGGGCAATTTGCGCCTGCGACAATTGATCGGCACTCACACTCTGGCAGCAGAATACAGTTATCGCGATCGACTGTTCAACGGTTCTCTGGGCTATCAAACCGTGCAGAGCAGCCTGGGGGCAGTCCTCACTTCCCCAGTCATCCCACTGGGAGGCACTGGCATCAATCTCAGCTACCAAGCTGGGTATCAATTTATCAATGCTGACACCGATCGAGCAGACTTGCTCGAACCAGTGCGGGAAAACAACCGCGTCGATCTGGGCCGTTCCCAAGTCAGCTTCGCCTTGAGCCGCGGCTTCAACCTGTGGGAGGGCGAACCGCTGCCGCGCACTCCCACCCAGGGTTTGAGGTATACGCGGACGCCAGTGGTTCCTTTCTTGCAACTCGCCTTGGGACTCCGGGGAGTTGGTACTTATTACAGCAGTGGCGATCGACAAAATTCCCTCGCCCCCAGCGTCGGCATTCAAGGGCAGTTCGGTCATTTCTCCCGCCCTTTCCTCGATTACACTGGGTTTAACGTGACTTATACCCAGGTGGGGCGCGACGGTATCTCGCCGTTTTTATTCGATCGCTTAGTGGATTTGAGAGTCCTGTCTTTTGGACTTGTCCAGCAAGTTTACGGAGGCTTTCGAGTTGGATTTCAAAGTGCTATTAATTTAGAAAGCGGGGAAGCAATCAGTACGAATTACACTTTAGAATACAGCCGCCGCAGCTATGCAATTATTTTGCGTTTTAACCCTGAGCGTCAAGTCGGCAGCCTGACTTTTAGAGTTAGCGACTTCAACTGGAACGGTACTCCCGAACCTTTTTCCGGGGACGCGCGAACTGTAGAAGGAGGCGTGCGTTTATCCGATTAATTCAATTGGAAATTGGTAATTGGTGATTGGTAATTGGTGATTGGTAATTGGTCATTGGGAATTTGGAACCAACAGATAACAGTCAACAGATAACAGACAACAATCAACAGAAAACAGTCAACAGTCAACAGAAAACAGTCAACAGAAAACAGTCAACAGTCAACAGACAACAAATGACAGAAGTGACCGCAATATCTGCACAAGCAGCGGCTCTGCTGGTTCACTACGGTTTTGACCTAGGTGGCAAAAAAGCCGAGAAATTGGCGGGTGAATGGCTAGCCAAGTATCCCGGCTATTGGCTGCGTTTAGCAGTGGTTGAAGCGCTTTATCAAGGCCGCTACAAGGCTGTTTCTGTGGGACAGCTATTGAGTATGTGGCACCGGATAGGTGAACCTCTCTATCATTTCAATCGCGAGTTTGAACGCTTGGTATGCAACAATTTCCCTCAAAATTTAACCGGTGAAAGTCCTGATCAACTGTCACCGGAAGATATACTTTTATCAAACCAGGAATCGGAAGTCAGTGCCGCAGAGTTAGATTTTCGTGGGCCGTCAGAGGCGCAACTCGATCGGGCGCTTCATGCAGAAGTCCCAAACACAGAAGCAGAGGAAACAGGAAAATTACCTGCAGCGGACGATCGTACAAAAGAAAATACAGAATTTGTAGTATATGAAGATGTGGCTGTTACCGCCCTCGCCGATCGAGCCGAAGCTGAGCACAAATTAGCGGACAAACCTGTGGCAAAATCATTCCCAGTTGTCAAACACACTGATTTTCATACCAAGTTAAAAGCGATTGCCAGAGAAGGCAGAAGAAAGAAGGGAGAAAGCAGAAATAGACTGTAAACTTTGTAAACTAGATAGTTATTTGTCACTCTTCACTTTTGGGACTGCCTCCCATCCGAATTTCCGAACAAAAAGATGCTTGTTCGGTACCGTTAGCTTGCTTAACAACGCTAGTCCGCAGCCGCAGGTTGGGCATGAGATACCAAAGCCTTTCTTCCGCATGGAGGGTGTCTGATTCTGTAATCAATGTCAGCACGTCGTCGCCCATCACGTAGCGGCTGTTACCCTTATCTTGCAACACTTTGCCTTCGCTGGGATTGTCGGGATTTGGTACGATCGCTAGTATTGTAGAACCGATTTGTTTAGCTTTGTCGCGATCGGGAATACCGTCCCAACTAATCCGAACGCTGGTTAGCCCAGTTGAATCCGGGTTAATCGAGTGTTGTTGGCAAAGTTTGACGACTGCTGCATCGCTAGCTGTCAGTAGTTCTATTTTGAGGTCGGATTTACCGGCCTGCAATTCTCCAGAATTGAGATTGTGTACGGTACGCTGAGAAAACCATTTGCCTGCACTTAACTCGAAAAACTCGATAACATCCATGAAATTTGTCTCTAAAGTCAATACTGCTTTATTTGCGATCGCCACTTGCGCGCTATGGAGTCAGAAACCCGGTTTCTTCCTACGTACCTAGCGGTCAAACCAATGATTTTGTCTAGAAACCCGGTTTAATAGTGCAAGTCCTTTTCTATATTTTAGAGGAAGGGGGCGCACCTGCAAAGCTTTCTGAGAGCTTTGGGTGAAACAGATTGCAGATGCCTTTGAGGTAGGAAACCCAACCAGGGGGACATCTGCCTCGCTGAGGCGGCCGACTTGACAGAAAATTAGAGCATCCGCCATCATATTTCGTTATAAAAAGTCTTTTTTCGCACTTTAAATAGGATTGCGATACCGGAAATTTTTTAGCTTTGACCGAAAGCATCCAGGATACAAGCCCCCGAATGAATCCGTCCAGAAATAAAAAACTTGTATCCGATACACAAGCCCCCGAATTTATCCGTGGGGTCAAGGCTTCAATCTAAAATCTAAAATCTAAAATCTAAAATCTAAAATCGATTGACAGTGTTGATCGATCGACCCTCATCGCCCAAATACCAGCTATGTTAAGAAAAACAACGGTATATGTGAGCTTTTGTCGCTCAATCGGTAAATTGGGCGTTGCTGAGTTGAATTATATTGGCGGCGATTTATTGTAATCGCACTGCTTGAAAATTCTCAAAGCAGACTCCGACTAAAAAACAAGCAATTCATCGAACCATCACCAAACCGAGGACAGCAAGCCCATAGCATAGAGCATTTAAATATGTCATGCTAAGTCTAAGAGAAAAGATTCTCGATCGGCTTTTCGGTAGGGTGCAGCTAGCGATCGTATACATTTAAAGAACACATCCGTAAATTTATGACCGAGTTTACACAAGGGCTGGATAAAATGCAGCCCGCAGAACAGACGCACTACCTGGGAATATTGCCCAGTCAGCTAGCAGCGACTTCAGACTCAGAAAAATTATACAGCTTACTAACAGATTACAATTTTATTAAAGCCAAGCTGTCAGCATGGGGAGTACAGGCGCTAATAGAAGATTACGATTTAGCAACAAGTCCCGATATTATTATCTCAGACCAAAAAGCCGACCAACTCAAATTAATCCAAGAAGCAATTCGGCTGTCTGCCCACATTCTATCCACAGATAAAACCCAACTAGCCACCCAACTAATAGCCCGCTTGATGTGCTTTGAAAGTCCAGAAATTCAAGCACTGCTAGCACAGGCAAAACACCAAACAACCCCCTGGCTGCTACCGCTAACGCCCAGCTTTACCCCTCCTGGCGGGAGATTGTTGCGTACCCTCACCGGACATACAGACTGGGTACAAGCTGTAGCAATCACCCCCGACGGCAAGCGGGCAATTTCTGCGTCCTCCGACCACACTCTCAAAATTTGGCACTTAGAAACAGGAGAAGAACTTTCCACCCTCAAAGGTCATATTACCTACGTCAATGCTGTAGCTGTCACGCCCGACGGCACTAAAGTAATTTCCGGTTCTTGGGACAATACGATTAAAATTTGGGATTTAGAAACTGGACAAGAAATATTTACCTTTGCAGGCGATACTTTTGCCGTAGAAGCAGTAGCAGTAACTCCCGACGGCAAGCGAGTAATTTCAGGTTCTTGGGATGGCAGTATTAAAGTTTGGGATTTGACAACCAGGGAAGTAATTTTTAACTTCAAAGGTCACAGCAGTTTTGTCCAGTCCGTAGCAGTAACTCCTGATAGCAAACGGTTAATTTCCGGGTCGGGAGACAACAGCATAAAAGTCTGGAACCTAGAAACAGGAAAAGAACTTTTTACTCTCACCGGTCATGCAGACTGGGTAAAAAGTTTAGCAGTTACTCCCGACGGCGAACAAATAATTTCCGGCAGTTACGACGGCACTGTTCAAGTCTGGAGTTTGTCAGAAAGAAAGCAACTTTTCACTTTAGGAAAACACAGCAGTTTCGTTCAAGATGTCGCAGTCAGTCCCGACGGCAAACGAGTAATTTCGGCTTCCGGCGACAAAACGCTGAAAGTTTGGAATCTGGAAACAAAAGAAGAACTTTTCACTTTTACCAATCACATCGCTCCCGTGAATGCTGTAGCTGTTACCCCCGACGGCCAACGGATAGTTTCTGGTTCCTCTGACAAAACTCTCAAAGTTTGGCACTTAGAAAGAGGCAAAGAAAATTTATCATTTGCCGGTCACGATGACTGGGTAAATGCTGTAGCAGTGACGGCGGATGGTACGAAAGCGATTTCCGGTTCTGGAGACAACAGCATTAAAGTCTGGAATATCAAAAACGGACAGGAAATTTTTACTATTTCGGGACATCAAGATTGGGTAAAAGCGATCGCAATTACACCGGATAGCAAGCGAGTAGTTTCGGGTTCCGGCGACAAAACGGTGAAAGTTTGGAATCTAGAAACCGGAAAAGAAATCTTTACTTTCACTGGTCATACGGACTGGGTAAATTCTGTGGCAGTGACGGCAGACGGAACGATGGCGATTTCCGGTTCTGGAGACAAAACTATTAAAGTTTGGAATCTAGAAACAGGAGAGGAACTTTTTACTTTTTCAGGTCATGAGGACGGGATAAAAGCTGTGGCAGTTACTCCCGACAGCAAGCGGGTTATTTCGGCTTCCGGCGACCAAACTCTGAAAGTTTGGAGTTTGGGTAAAGAAAAGAATATTTTGGCAAATTTATGGAATTTAGCCGTCAAAAATCTACTTTTCACTCTCAAAGGTCATGAGAGTTTTGTGAATGCTGTGGCAGTTACGGCGGATGGCAAATGGGCGATTTCTGGCGGGCGGGAACACAATTTGAAAGTTTGGGATTTGTTAAGTAGAAAAGAAGTTTTTACTTTGGCAGGTCATGCTGATGCGGTAACATCTGTGGCGGCTGTGGGAAATAGAGTGATTTCTGTTTCGGATGACAATACTCTCAAAGTTTGGGATTTGTTGAGTCGAAAAGTAGTTGCTAGTTTTATGGGAGATAGTGCTTTGAAAGCTTGCGCTATTGCACCGGATGGGGTGACAATTGTGGCGGCGGAAGCTTCGGGACAGGTGCATTTTTTGAGGTTAGAAGAGGGAAAATAGTCATTAGTCATTAGTCATTAGTTATTATGCCGATCGCACTTTTGCTAAACTTTAAAAGTGCGATCGCCCTTTGCCCCAATCAAGTCTACAATTATTCCGCGTCAATACCCATCGATCGCAGTCTTTCTGCCAGTACAGCAGCCCAAAGTGCGATCTTTCTCAATACAGCGGTTCATCAAAAAAAAATCTCATTCAGCATAGAAAATAGGGCAGACACCGCCCGCCCTACAAAACTACTTCCTCAGCAACTTCACCCCGCGAATCGAATAATCCAAAAGCTCAATTGGGTGCATTAAAGTAACAGTCTTTCCCTGCAACTCCAAATGCTTCTTAATTTGCAAAGAACAACCCGGATTAGAAGAAGCAATCAACTCCGCGCCAGTATTCAGCAAATTCTCCACCTTTTGCACTCCCAATTCATCAGCAATTTCCGGCTGAAGCATATTGTAAACCCCCGCACTCCCGCAGCACAAAGCCGCATCCACAGGTTCTTTTAGCTTCACCCCAGGGATTTGTTGCAGCAACTGACGCGGCTGCAAACTAATCTTTTGCCCGTGCAACAAATGACAAGCATCCTGATAAACAATTGTCAAATCTCCCTCAATCAAAGGATTGAGTTTTGCCGTAATTCCCGCACTTGCCAAAAACTCTTGCACGTCCTTAACATTAGCAGCAAATTTCTCAGCTTTCTCCCGATAATCAGGGTCATCTGCTAAAATATGACCGTATTCTTTCAAAGTGTGGCCGCACCCAGCAGCGTTGATAATCACAAAATCAACACCCGTATTTTCAAAGCTATCAATCATTTGTCTCGCCAAAGCTTTCGCCTGTTCCGCTTGCCCTTGGTGTTCCGGCAAAGCAGCACAGCATCCCTGACTTTTAGGAACCACAACCTCGCAACCGTTAGCCGTCAAAACTCGCACAGTAGCTTCATTCACTGGCGAAAATAACAGCCGCTGCACGCAGCCTAAAATCACACCGACTCGATAGCGTTTCTCCCCTTGTGCCGGAATTACCTCTGGTAAATTATCCCGGAAAGAATCGACAGTAACTTTCGGCAAGATTGATTCCATCGCCGCCAAGCGGGGGAATACTTTTTTCAGCAAACCTGTTTTGCGGACAAGTTTTGGCAGTCCTAATTTTTGATAAATAAACAGCGGTACCAGCAAAGGCCGCAATCTGTGAGGATAAGGGAAGAGATTAAAAATCAGAGTACGAATTACATTGTCAGAAAAAGTGCGTTCCTGATTTCTAGTAACTTGGTGGCGAGTTGCGGAAATTAACTTGTCGTATTGAACTCCAGACGGACAAGTTGTAACGCAGGCCAAACAGCCCAAACAAGTATCGAAATGCTGTGAGGTTGCTTCGTTTAAAGGTGCGTCGCCTTCGTTAATGGCATCCATTAAATAGATGCGGCCTCTGGGCGAATCCATTTCTTTGCCGAGTACGCGATAACTCGGACAAGTTGACAAGCAAAATCCGCAGTGTACGCAAGTATCGATTAATTTCGGATCTGGCGGATTGTTGGCGTCGAAACCAGGGATTTCGAGGGTTTCTAAGTGGGGATTTTGTGCTAGAAAATTGCTTTCTTTGGCAGGTCTTAAATCGTCGCTGGGAACTTGAGATTTTTCTGAAGTTTGCATATATATTACCTAATTTTTTTTTTTCGTAGCAAGGATTTTAGTCAGTTTAATGGAATTTATGCCGAAGCTTTATATGTAGGTTTGCAGCGCGAAATTTGCCGCTATAAGTAGCGTGTAAAACCACTTTTTACAGAAGTCCTGAACGAATCAAGTCCTGACAACAAACTTTAAACTAAATACCGCTTTTGACACTCCCCAGCCTGAAGGCTTGGGGATTCTTCGATCTACGACATGACTTGCTGATGCAGGATTTCTCCAGCAAAAGTAGAGGACTCATCTCCCAAAGCGTTACTTGGCTCAAGACCAAAGGTTCCGGTATGCCCTACCGTACCCAATCCTCGACTGAGGATGTTTCTAGCTGCATTGAAATCCCGGTCTAAGCTACAACCACACCGACAAACGTGAGTTCTAGTAGATAGTGTTTTCTTGACAAGTGCACCGCAGCTAGAGCATTCTTGGCTAGTATATGCTGGGTTCACAGCCACAGTGACTCTTTCAAATACCTTTCCAAAGTATTCAATCCAGACACGGAACTGATACCAAGAAGCATCGTTAATAGACTTAGCCAGACAATGATTTTTCACCATATTTTTAATTCTCAAATCTTCGTAAGCTATCAAGTCGTTTGACTGAACTACGCACCGTGCAAGTTTGATTGCATGGTCTTTACGTTGCCTGCTTATTTTGAGATGGCGTTTTCCTAAAATCTGTCTAACCTTGCCTCTGTTCTTTGAACCTTTTACTTTTCTTGATGTTCGACGTTGGAACCGCTTCAGAACTTTTTCACCTTGACGGAGGAACTTGGGATTTTCAACCATTACCCCATTAGAATCGGTGTAATATTCCTTTAATCCTACGTCTAAGCCAATAGTGTTCCCAGAGGGTTCTATGTTTTCTTTTCGGTCAACATCAACACAAAACTGAACATATATGCCGGAAGCCCGTTTCACCAATCTCACCCGTTTAATTTGGCCGCCTGAGTAAAAATGCAAGTCCCGTGTTCCTTTTAGCTTTAATTTCCCAATTCCTTTTTTGTCGGTAAATTTGATTGATTGACGATCTTCAGCCAATTTCCATCCCGTGGATTTATACTCAACTGAGCGACAATCTTTCTGGAATTGCGGATACCCTTTTTTGCCAGGAGTTCCTTTCTTGCAGTTGTCGTAGAAGCGGGAGATAGCAGACCATGCTCGTTCTGCACTCGCTTGTCTTGCTTGAGAGTTGAGTTCCGAAGCAAACGGAAATTTATGAGCCAGTACCGCACAGTATTTGTTCAAATCGTACTTATCTATTTTTCTGTTGTCCATCCAATAGCGTAAACAGCTATTGCGAACAAATTGGGCTGTACGAATTGCTTCATCTACCGCTGAGAACTGACTCTTATTTCCGTAGGTTTTGAACTCAAAGACTAGCATTGCTTTACCTCCTATTTTATACTAACTTATTTGGCACAAAATAGATGGTATTGCAACAAGGTTTTACAATTAAAGCCTTCCTAAAAGAACGGGGTTTTTAACCCAGTTTTCTGATAAAACGATCGGGACTCAAAAGATTTTCCGGGTCAAACTGCTGTTTGATCCGGCGCATTAAATCGATCGCACTTCCATTATAGCCCCAAACATCTAACTGCTGCTTGATGTCGGTCGGGGCTGCTAAAACAGTCAGAAAACCGCCTTTAGCTTCGCACCCTCTGCGTACCTGCAACAACGTATCCGCCGTCGCATTCTCAAACCGCAAAACCCCCAAACCGCTGCCTGCATGAATCCAAGCGTCCTGTACCGGCAATTCGTTAATGGCCGTTACAGCTTCCGAGGGTCTGATTCCTATTTTGCAAATAATTGCCGACTTTCTGCCAGAATCCCACATTGTTTCTGGCAATCTTTGCCATAACTGATGCTCATCATTTTCGCAGCAGCTAGTGCCTTGCAAACCCAACTTTTCGCCAACTTCCAGTAAGCGGGCTGATTGTTGTTTAACACTTTCTGCGATACTTTGAAATCTGACGATTAATCCCGTGCCTTTTCCTAAGCCTAATTTTGCGACTAATTCAGGTGACAGCAAATCAACGGCACTTGGTGTCAAAGCAGAGGATAATAAGATTTGAGCCGTTTGGGACAAAGCATTAATTTCCCCTGTCAGCACTACGGTTCCCGATGATTCAGGCAGCGGATAAACTCGAAAAGTTACTTGACTTATGACGCCCAATGTGCCGTAAGCACCAGTAAACAGTTTCATCAAGTCGTAACCGGCGACATTTTTAACAACTCGACCTCCGGCTACCGCAATTTTACCGTCCGATCGCACAAAGGTCATTCCCAACAGCAAATCGCGCACCCCGCGATAGCGATGCCGCAAGGAACCCGCATCAGCAGTAGCGACAATGCCGCCCAAAGTTGCCTGTTGCGGATATGCTGGATCGATCGGCAAAAATTGACCTGCTGCAGCTAAAATTTGCTGCAAATCCGCAAACTTCATCCCGGCTTCTGCCGTCACAGTTAAATCGCCCACAGCGTGTTCTACAAGCCGGTTCAGACGCGCCGTGCTTACGGCAATTTTGACTCCCTTAACTAAACCACCCCAATCAAGTTTGCTGCCACTGCCACAAGGCAAGACTGCACAGCGATTTTGTCCAGCCCAAGCAATGACAGCCGCCAGTTCTTCCTGAGTATTCGGGTAAACAGTACAATCTATTTTCGTGTCGGGGGCAAGTGCTTTTTCTACCCGTTCTTGCCAAAATAGCTCTGTATCTTGCCAGCGACAGATGCCAGCAGCCCCGACAATACTTTCTAATTCTTGTATGCTTACGTAATTTTCGGTAGAAAAAGATTTCATGAAGGTTATCAGACGCCCGGTAAAAAAAATTATCAAAACACTGCCTAAAACCATTAAATATTAATACGGGCCCGATATTCAAAACATGAAGAAACAAATGTCTCAAAACCGACTTTCTCTCGGAATTACCGGTCTCAACGAAGTGATTGGCGGCGGCCTAATTTCTCAACGCTCTTATCTGGTGCGCGGCGGCCCGGGTACTGGCAAGACTACACTGGGCTTTCACTTTTTGGCAGCAGGTGTGGCTCTGGGAGAAACTCCCCTGTTTATTACTTTAGGAGAACCGGAAGCGCAATTGCGCGCCAATGCCGAAACTCTCGGTTTTGATATTGAAGCGATGGCGTTCCTCGATTTGAGCCCATCCTCAGAATTTTTTACAGAAGTTCAGACTTATGACATTTTCTCGCCCTCGGAGGTGGAGCGAGAACCGACTACACAAAAGATTATCGAGCGAGTCCAAGCTGTCAAGCCACAACGGGTGTTTTTGGACGCGATCACTCAATTTCGCTACTTAGCTGCGGATGAGTTTCAGTTTCGCAAGCAAGTTTTGTCTTTTCTGCGGTTTTTGGTGGAAGGGGGGGCGACGGTGGTGTTCACCTCCGAAGGCACATCAACAGCTCCCGATGACGATTTGCAATTCATCAGCGACGGAGTAATTTATTTAGAACTATTGAAAGAAGGACGTGCCCTGTCTGTCACCAAGCTGCGAGGCTCCAACTTCCGCAGCGGCCGCCATTCGCTGCGCCTGACTCAGGCTGGTATGGAGGTATATCCGCGACTGCTGCCGGATAACTTTCAACAGGATTTTGTTGCTGAAGCAATTTCTTCTGGGGTTCCAGAAATTGACGAACTACTGCACGGGGGACTGGAACGGGGGACTGTGACGGTGATTAGCGGGCCTAGCGGCGTGGGTAAAACGACGGTGGGCATTCAGTTTATGAAGGAAGCAGCAGGAAGGGGGGAACGATCGGTAGTTTACATTTTTGAGGAGTCAAGTTCTACTCTGCTGCGCCGCTGCGAATCAGTTAACATCCCGGTTGGGGCGATGATTGGGCAAGGAAGTCTTTCGGTGATACCCGTGGAACCTTTGCTGTACTCGCCGGATCAGTTTGCCTGTATGCTACGGCAGGAGGTGGAGCAGGAAAAGACGCGGATTGTGATGATTGACAGTATTTCTGGCTATCAGCTTTCGATGCAGGGGCAAGATTTGGTGAACAATTTGCACGCTTTGTGTAAGTATCTGAAGAATATGGGAGTCACCGTTATCTTGATTAATGAGGTAGAAGCCATTAGCGGAGATTTTCGGCTGAGCGAGATCGGAATTAGCTATTTGGCGGATAATCTTCTGTTTATACGCTATCTGGAACGCCAACTGCATAATAGGACAGAAATCCGCAAGGCGATCGGAGTAATTAAAAAACGAGTCAGCAATTTCGAGAGAACTCTGCGAGAACTCGAGATTACTCGCTACGGCATCAAAGTCAGCAAACCGATACGGGGGCTGCGCGGCATTTTGAGTTCGGCGCCGGTGTGGATTGAGGGGGGAGCGGATGAAGATTGAATCGGGGTTTGTCCTGCTGTTTCTGGGCAAGTGCAGCTAATTTTGCAGTCGTGAATCTACTAATGAGTAGGGGGCGCACCGCGCACCTCACCACTAGCTGTAGGGGGCGCACCGCGCACCTTACCACTAGCCTAATTCCTAGAAAACTTAAATATATTGGTAAATTTGTGTATTTTTCGACTTTTATCGTAGTGTAGTTTTCAATTCTAGGAAATACAGTAGGGACACAGGGTACGCGGCCGTGTCCTGTGTCAGATCATCTGTACTTCACTTAAGTGAAAACCGATGTAATCCCTCGCCGAAAAGTAAGCTAATACCAGATAAAAAAAGAAGCCAACTTTAGGCCACCTCCCAACCCATATATAATCAGTCACTCGCCATTGTAAAATCTAAAATCTAAAATCTAAAATGGTATAACCCGTATTCACAGGAAGCTGATAAATGACTGGCAACTCAATAATTTTAGCCGTAGACCGCAATCAGCGAAACTTGGAACTATTAGCACAATTTCTCAATAAAGAAGGATACCAGATGATCGCGGCTTATAACTTTGAAGATGTTGCACAAGCTATCAGTCAGCCTGCTAGGATCGGGATGGCTTTAGTAGATATTTCTGGTTTCGATCGCCGGATTTGGGAGTGCTGCGAACAACTGCGAAATCACCAAATCCCTTTTCTGATACTCTCGCCCAAACAAAGCGCTGCCATTCAGCACGAAAGCCTCTGCCACGGGGCTCGGAATATGTTGGTAAAACCTTTGATCGTTAGAGATTTGCTGGGAATTGTTCACAGCTTGCTAGGAGAATCTGCGTGAGTCAAATTTTATTGCTTGTCGAACAGAAAGAAAATCGCCGCTTGTTATTAGAATGGCTAGCAGTTTATTATGAGGTATTGCTGCCAAACTCAACAGAAAATAGTGAGGAGTTTTTACCATTTAATCAATCTTTTGATCTGGGGATAATTGACGGTATTTCGCTGAAACGCCACTGGCAATGGGTTGCCGCCCAAAAACAGGCAGAACACCCGGTATGCTTGCCTTTTCTTTTGATTACATCCCGCTCGGATGTAGGGATGGCAACGCAATTTATTTGGCAAAGTATTGACGATTTGATTATCGCTCCGATCGAGAAGATAGAGTTGCAAGCGCGGGTGGAGATTTTGCTGCGATCGCGCCAGTTGTCTTTAACTCTCAAATTGTCTCACGACCAACTCGATCGCACTCTGCAAACAGCCCAGGAACTCAACGAGATGAAAACATCTTTGTTGTACATGATTGCCCACGACGTTCGCAATCCTTTGAATTTCATCATCGGCACTACACAACTTCTTAGCAAGTACAAGTTGACATTAACAGAGGAGAAAACACAAGAACTTCTAGACAAAACTCAAGCAGCCGCAAAAGGCATAGATTTGTTATTAGATGATGTGCTGCTGCTGGGGCGTGTTGAGTCAGGAAAAACAGGCTTTTCCTTGCTACCCATAGACTTAGCAAAGTTTTGTAATGAGTTGGTAGGGGAATTTCATAGCAGCCTGAAGTTGAAACCTGAAAATGATCGGGTAAGCCTGATTTTTGTAAATCACCATCCAGCCGCGATGGCGTGTTTGGAGGTAAGCTTGCTGCGGCGAATTCTGGGCAATTTGCTGTCCAATGCTATTAAGTATTCTCCCCCAAATACCGAAGTAATCTTTGAATTAAAACTTACTGAAACTGAGGCTATTTTTTCGGTACAGGATGCAGGAATTGGCATACCTGTCGCCGACCAAGAACGGTTATTTAATTCATTTTACCGGGCTAAAAATGTCGGTCGAATTCCCGGTACTGGGCTGGGGCTGAGCATTGTTAAAAAATGCGTGGACTTGCACGGTGGCGAAATTACTTTGACCAGTGAAGAAGGCGTCGGCAGTACATTTATAGTAACGCTGCCGATCGCCAAACCTGAAAAAAATCAAATCTCGCCTACAACGCCTTAAACTAGATGCAGGCATTATATTGGGATATTCATCGATGGATTTGACGCCCCGGTGAGACTCTACCTGGTAGTGTGACCCTGAGATGTATCCTCAAAAAGCTGAATAAAACTCTCGCTATTTTACAACGCCAGAATGTGAAGAATCATTAACAGTCGCTGGTCAACTGATGAAATTTAGCATCGTCGTTCCAGAAGCTATCAACCAGCCGGAGAATTGGCGATCGTTCCTCAAAGCTCGATCGGCATCGTAAAAAATGTTGAACGCACCCAAAAAATAATTAGATACCATTCAAAACTTATCCGAGTAGCCAGACTTTATATTTCTGAAAAAACGCGAGCGAACAACCGTCACATCTGAGATTATCTGAGTGAGTATTTTAACACTTTAAAAATGGTTAATGAACTCTTTTAGGAATTATTTTCGGACTCTTGTGCCGTACAATCAATCAAGAGTTGAAGAGCGATCGCATGAGCTTTCAGGTGGACAGTCCAACTGTTCAACTATTAATGGTTGAAACCTGATGTCTCCAGGTTCAATCGCCACTCTTCTCCACCAAGCTGGCAACAAGAGCAGCCAAAACTTACCTAAAGACACAGAACGGTGCTCGTGAACAAAAACCAACGTCAGGAGAGCCACGAGTCGTAAAACGGCTGAGAGCGCAAACACCCCTGGCAAGCCACCGAGATTGGTCAAAGTGGCGAGAAAGCCACCTACGGTGATTCCCATTGCCCCAGTGACACCAGGAACCGCGGCCGCGATCGCAAAGTATATCGACTGATTCAACAGCGGTGCCACCGACATCATCAGATTACCACTGCACAGGTCGATCGCCGCCCACGTCCCACCGCCGATTATGTGCAACAGCGGGAACCAGACCCATAGGAAAATTGGAGCCGTTCCACCTTCTAGCCAGAGTAGAGGGGTCAGAGCCACCAAAACTCCCACTACTAGCATAATCGGGCGATTCCCAACCCGGTCAGCCAGCTTCCCCCAAAAAACCAGCATCAGCAAGTTAGCACCAGCACCTAAACTGCTATAGAGCGTTACCACGCTGACATCTATATTTAGGTCATCCAGCAAGTAAAGATTAAAGAAGGGCGCGCTGACGTTAACGGCAAAGCTCCATAGACCAGAGTAAAGCAAAAACTTTAAAAAATTGGCTTCCTTGAGAAAGCTAAAAATTGTCCCTGTGGATGATTTTTCGCCTGTATCTAAATGGACGTGTACAAGCTTTGGGTTCACATCGGTCATAAAGAACTGACAACCTAGACTGATGAGGCCAAGTACAATTCCTAAAACCAAGATGGCACTGTAACCTTGGAGCTTCCCACCGGGCCAGTTCGATACCACTAGAGCCAGCAACGGCACACCAATGAGATTCGTCAAGCTGACAGCACTATTGCGAAAGCCAAAATACCGCCCGCGCAACTGCTGAGGTACTAACGCCGCCAACCAGCTCAAGAAGGAAGCCCGACCTAAAGATTCTAAGACTTGAGTTACCCAGATGATTGCCAATGTCAACTGCACAAGCTGATGTCGGGCCAGATGAAATGAGCCTCCCCACCACAGGGCTGGCACGAGAATCAGCCACAGCAGTCGCGACATTCCGAAAATGTAGAACGAATACCAGTGGCGGCTTTGTGTTCGGTCTGCTATATAAGCTCCGAACGGTTGGAGCAAATTTACCAATTGAGGAATGGAGGAGAGCATACCAATTTCGACTGGACCAGCCCCCAAATCGAGCAAGAAATTACTGAGCAACGCGCCGCCGATGATGCTGTAAAAAAGCGTAGCAAATACACCGTCCAAAGTTAGGGCTCTGAGGCTTGACCGAGTTTCCGGTTTGGAAAGTTTTAGAGGTCGATTGGTCAGAAGTACCGTCTCTGGTAAGGCTATATCCTCTTGGATTTCTTCCTGAAGAGGGAGAGGATTCGTTCCTACTAAGCTGTATTCTTCTTGTTTTTCGAGCATACTAGATAGCCAATAGATAAGCTGCGTAGCAGCTTAATTGTATAATATAAGATTAAGTATTTTAAGGAGCACAGCCATAGAGGTCAGGTAAAAATCCTCAGTCTAAAAACCCCAAAGAAAGATTACTTCAAGAAATCAAATAAAATAAGACGATCCAACTTAGATAAAAGAAATTAACTTTATTAAGCAGTGAGGCAAAATTGTCAAGAAATAGCTAATTTTTTAGAAATTTTCTATGCGACATTAGCTTACTGTATGGTTCATCGCGATCCAGATAAAATAGAAAAATTTTCCGATGGAAGAAGTCAAGGGAACTTGCGAAAAGCCACCTCTGAGTAAGGAAAAATGTTGCTAAAAATAATAAGGATTAAATCTAAAGTTCTAAAGGAGCAAGGGTGCTCAATAACTCTTCTAGGATAAATCGCAGCAAAGATTGAGTTGCTAATATTAAACCTAATCGAGATTGGGCGAGTTTGGGCTGTTCTATTTTAACTTCTCCCCAAATTCGGCACTGGCTGTAAAAAATCTGAAATGCTTCGCTCAAACTATTGGCTAATTTGAAATAATTGACAGGTTGTTCGCGTTTATTTACCTCAAAAATAGGATATAAATAGTCAAGCACTATTAAGAGTTGCGAAATTAAATTGCATTCGGCTGGATGCACTAACCGCAGTCGATCGCCCTCGTCAATCCAAGGGATAGGATTTGGACTCGCCAGCGACCAAATTTGCGGCGCTGTAGCGACATCGGGCTGCGCGATCGAAATTATCCGATCGCGGTGGGCCATTCGCAGCAGGGAACAGCAGCGCGCGTGGCTGTACTGAATGGGAAACAGTCGATCGGCTGACACAACAGGAGATAATATTCGAGATTCTGGAAGGGGGAGGTGCGTTTGAGCTAAACGCTGCAACCAGACGGCTAAACCTGCATCAGTCAACTCCATCTCGATAATTCCCCCCGGCGCGACTTTAACTGCGAAATCTGGGTAGCACAGCGGTTCGAGAGTTTCGACCAACTCGGCCGCGATTGTCTGCGGTGTCTGCTGCCAAGTTTTAGCCAATTTCAGGGCGATCGCAGACACGTACAGCACCCGCGCGCTATCTTTACTGCGATTTAACGGAATTTCCCCTAGTGTCCCCTGCTGGCCGATCGCCCTTTGGAACCTTGAAAGCAAGAAACACTTCACTGTAACTTCCGGGCACTGCGAGATATTTGCTGTATCCATATCGGCTGATCCTACGGTAACAGCGACGGTTGACTGTTACCGCTTGCACTGTTCTTGTACGTTAAACTGCTGATGTCAGAGATAGTTGATCGGCTTCCCCAGGCGGGGCTACATCGAATTAATCAGCTTTCTAGCGATTTTTGGGCTAAATATACAATAATTTACGACAAATTTTTTGCTGAAATCTACCATTTTGATGTATTTTTTGCTACATTAAATTTTTCGGTAAAACTAAGAAAAGTCAGCACAGTTAAGAAGCGTGCAAGCTCGATCGGGGGTTGGTTGTCTCACTTTGTATCGCACTGCTGGCAGAAGCTGTTTTTCTCACTGATAAAATATATCCCAGAGCCTCACTTATGCAATCAACTTCCACACCTCTAGAGACTATCGATCGACCGTTTATCACTTGGCAGCGAATTATCGACTGGGCCCAGGAACACTACCGCTGCCGGACTTTTAGCAAAGACGAGCGGATTCCCGCAAGACCCGGACTGCTGTATTTAGTCCAGAAGGGTTCTGTGAGGCTCGTAGGCAGCGCTCAAGTGAGCGCTGCGGCGACGAAGTCGAAATCCGTTGACAAAACTACAGAAGAAGCTTTTTTGGGCTTCGTCGGCGCAGGCCAGCCCTTTGAACTGGTTGCTCAGTCTCCGTTTACTCTCCAAGCTTACGCCCACGCCGATCAAACTCACGTAGTGTGGATGTACTGGCATGACTTGGATAATTGGCCTCACTTCCGCAGGGAAATTTTGGATGCGTTTCGCTACCAGCACCAGCGGAAACTTCTCTGGCTGAGCACTTTGGGACAGCGCCGGACGATCGACCGACTGTTGGGATTTCTCACTTTGTTGATCGAGGAGTTCGGCGAACCTTACGTAGGTGACGACGAACCGGATGTGGTTCGGGGCTACCGGCTGCCTTGGGCCTTGACTCACGCTCAAATTGGCAGTGCAATTGGCTCGACGCGGGTGACGGTGACGCGACTGATGGGTAAGTTGCGATCGAAAGGTTTGATTAATACTGAGGATGATAATTTAATCTGTTTGCCGGCTAAGTCTAACCCCCAAAAGACAAAAAACCAAAAGCAGGACGTAGAAGATTCCCTGGAAGATTCCCTGGAAGATTCTCTGGAAGATTCCTTGGAAGATTCCCTGGAAGATGAAGATTCTCTCGAAGAATCTGCATAAAATCCTGCGGGAAATTGCCAACAAACAGCGCGTCACTATTAGTTTTGGGCAGTCGCGCTCGATCGCTCGACAGTGTACGATGAATTGTGTAAACTTTTCCCGTTCTCCAAAGGTGCGACTGACAATGACCGATGACAAGCAAAAATCTTCAATCCCGAATAATCAGCAACGGGTGGTATTCTGCGACTTTGACGGCACGATAACTGTTGAAGAAACTTTTGTGGCAATGCTCAAGCATTTCGCACCGGAACTGTCGTCTCAACTGATGCCTGAAATATACGCTAGAAGGCTGAGTTTGCGATCGGGAGTGCGACAGTTACTAGAGTCTATTCCCTCGGAACGTTACGGGGAAATTGTGGAATTTTCTAGCGGAAGGCTGATGCGGCCGGGATTGTTGGAATTGCTGGATTTTTTGGACGAGAAAAAGGTAGATTTTGCGATCGTTTCCGGCGGTCTTCGGGTCATGGTAGAGACGGTAATGGGCGATTTGGTACACCGGGCGAGGGTAATTTACGCTGTGGATGTGGACGCTAGTGGCCCTCGTTTGCAAGTCAATTCTGAGTTTGAAGGAGATGAGGAACTGGTGTCTAAGGTGCGGGTGATGGGCCAGCACCCGGCCGAGGAACAGGTGGCAATCGGAGATTCGCTGACGGATTTTAATATGGCTTTGCAGGCTTCGTCGGTGTTTGCGCGCGATCGGCTTGCCGAGTATCTAGACGAACAACAAAAGCCTTATACTAAATGGGATAATTTTTTTGATGTGTTGGAAAATTTGTCCCAAAAATGGAATTGAAACTATCGCCTTTCTCAGGTAATATAAATTCTGTTTGCATCGGTATTGTATGATGTTAAATTTTGTAGGGGCCCGTGAGCCAACAATAATTGCCCATAATAAACAATATAATAAACCCGCCCCCGTGCAGATAAGTCCGATGCGACCGAATTTGATATAAGCTTTGCACGGATTACCCTACGTTTAGATAGGCCAGCGCAATTCCTATTAAAGTAAAAAGTAGATTAAAAACTGAGGATTTATAAAAAATGAGTCGCGATTTAAGATCGGATTTAATTGCAGCAGCCAAACATTTTTACGATCGCGGTTGGATGGTTGGGACTGCTGGGAATCTTTCAGCCCGCTTACCAGATGGCAGCTTTTGGATTACTGCTAGCGGCCGCGCGAAAGGGCAGTTAACTGAACAAGATTTTATCAGAATGAACTCAGACGGCACAATTGTCGAGCAACCTGTTCCAGACAGTCGCCCTTCGGCCGAAACCAGCATTCATTTAGCCGTTTACAATTGTTTTCCAGACGCTAAAGCTTGCTATCACGTCCACTCCATTGAGGCAAATTTAGTTTCTCGGCTTACCGCAGGAGATGCCGTGCCTTTACCCGCGATCGAAATGGTGAAAGGTTTGGGGGTGTGGGAGGAAAACCCGCAAGTGTCTATACCCCTCTTTACAAATTATTTAGAAGTCCCTAAGATAGCCAAGGAAATTTGCGAATTCTTTGCCATTTGTGCGCCCTCTGTACCCGCTTTGTTAATTCGGGATCACGGCATCACAGTCTGGGCAGACTCGCCAGCCGCCGCCTACAATTACGTAGAAATTGTAGAATACATTTTTCGCTATACGATCGCAGCCCGCCAATTAAATTTAGATTTGAACTTTTAGATTTTAGATTAAGCGGTGCATGGATTCGGAGGGTTGGGGATTTGAGATTAGGAAACGAGAAAATATTCAGAATAGGCAACAATTATGGCTAAATATACCAGAATTTTATCCATAGATGGAGGTGGAATTAGAGGAATTATTCCCGCGCAAATTTTAGTTAGCGTTGAGTCAAAGCTACAACAAAAAAGTGGAAACCCTGATGCGAGAATAGCTGACTATTTTGATTTAATCGCCGGCACGAGTGCGGGAGGCATTTTAACTTGCATCTATTTGTGTCCAGATGCCGAAAATCCTAGCAGGCCTCTGTGGGCTGCCCAAGATGCTGTTAATTTTTCGATTAAGAGTGGCCGCGACGTTTTTCAGACTTCATTTTGGCAAAAAGTCAGATCTCTAGATGGTTTGAGAGATGAAAAATATCCCAGCGATCCCTTAGAAAAATTATTTTGGGAAAATTTTAGAGATTACAAACTCAGCGAACTACTAAAACCTTGTTTAATTTCCAGTTACGACATCGAAAGGAGAAAAGCTCACTTTTTCGATCAAATAGATGCTAAAAAATCTCCAGAAGAAGACTATTTTATTAGAGATATCGCCAGAGCAACATCGGCAGCTCCCTCTTATTTTGAGGTTTCTAAAATCTACTCTTTTAGCAATGAATGCTACGCTTTAATTGACGGAGGAGTATTCGCAAACAATCCCGCACTTTGTGCCTATGCAGAAGTTAGAAATAAATTCAGAATTCCCGAGGAGCGCCCCGACAAAGGCCCGACAGCCAAAGATATGGTAATTTTATCCTTGGGAACCGGAGAAGCTCAGAAAAAATACCCCTACGAAAAAGTAAAAAATTGGGGTCAGATTGAGTGGGTTGAGCCTTTAATTAATATCATGATGACGGGAGTTGCGGAAACTGTAAATTATCAACTAATCCAAATTTATGATGCGGTTGAAAGACAGAATCAATATTTGAGAATTACTCCCGATTTGAGCCACGAACAACCGCTGCCGATTGATGATGCCTCGGAAGAGAAGATATCGGAACTGCTGAGAATTGGCAAGGATCAAGCCGAAAAGTATAATGAACAGTTGGATAACTTTATCGACTTATTGCTTGCTCAGTAGTCAGTCATATTGTAGGGTGGGTGGGCGCGGCGATTAAGTTAAGTCACCAATAAATAATCTTAAACCGCGCCTAACCCACCAACCGCAGGGTTGACAGACAAAAAATATATGTTGACAAATCGTGCAATAATTGCTGTACAATTGGCTAAATCTCTATTTAGCAATGCTTCGCCCTGTTTGCAATTAATCGCGAGCCGTCAGTAATTGGTTAAAAAATACCAAGAAAAGCGCGATCGACATTTAGATGAAACCTTCAATAACAGGTGGTTTCAGCGGTTTTTCGTGACGTTGTTCCTGGGCGGCCAAGTGCTGCTACGCATACTCCAAGGCAAAATTGACCGCCGCAAAATCATGGAACATTTAGTAACAGTAGGCCTGGATTCTTTCCGATCCGTGCTGCTAATAGCCTTTTTTGGCGGCATGATTTTTACATTTCAATCAGCCAGAGAATTGGTTCGCTTTGGGGCGGTTGGGGCGATGGGAGGTGCGTTTGCTGTGGCATTTTGTGGCGAATTAGCACCACTTTTAACGGCGGGCGTGGTGGCGGGACAAGTAGGTTCGGCATTTGCGGCGGAGATAGGAGAAATGCAGGTGACGGAACAAATAGACGCCCTGTATATGTTAAGAACAAATCCGGTTGACTATTTAGTAGTGCCGAGGGTGATAGCTTGCTGCATCATGCTGCCGATTTTAACAATTTTTTCGGTAGCGGTGGGGATTTTGGGGGGGCTATTTGTAGCGGTTAATTTTTATAATTTGGAACCGTCGGTGTTTTTGGAATCGGTGCGGACTTTTTTGGGGCCTTGGGATTTAGTAAATGTGGTGATTAAAAGTTTTATTTTTGGGTTGATAATTGCCCTTGTCGGTTGCGGTTGGGGATTGACGACGGTGGGCGGAGGGAAAGGAGTAGGCCAAGCTGCAACGGCGTCAGTGGTAACTTCTTGGGTGTTGATTTTTGTGGCGGATTTATGTTTATCGCTGTTGATGTTTCACGAGTTAGGAATTCCTAGAAGTTGATAATCTTGGCGATTATAGCAGGAGTCAGGAGTCAAGATGCTTAAATATTAAGGGTTTGAATAATCATCAACGCCCTACGCCGCCAAGACGATTGCTATAAAATCAACATAAAGATTTTTTAAACCGCAGATGAACGCAAATAAACGCTGATAAAATTGCATCAGCGTTCATCAGCGTTCATCCGCTGATATTTGCGGTTTAAAACTCTCAACTTGAGATTTTAAATTGGAGAAAGGAGGGCGATACACTCGAATTGCCTCAATAGGAACTTTCCCATCTGTTTCGGGGACGATTTCGAGGGTGTGTTTGGAGTTGCTCAAATTCTGAGCCAATGTTGTAGAATACTCGCGGCTTGAATCTGTAATTTGTGGAGGAACGTATGAATCAACAAACATTGGTCGCACCTGCCAGGAAATCTCAAAGCCTTTAGGCGTCGGTTTTTTAGAGTATTCATAATAATTTTTTAGCCACCAGTTTCTCGGTTCCATCACGACGCGACCAGAGTTTGAGACAAACATTTCGTCGTTTGTACCGCTGCCGTCGTAACCTGTTTTAGAACCTACAACGTCAAATTTAAACTTGCTGGCGTCGCTGTTAATCTCAGTAATTATGGCTTTCCAATCTTCGACGATTAGCGGTTTTTGGCTGGATACTTGGATGATTGCTGGCCAAGGAACGCCAGGACTAGCGCTAGGTCTGGTGATGCTGTAAAGTTCAGGAAATTCTGAGGGTTTTTTGCCGTCGATCGCAATTCTAGCAGAAATTGCCTTGCCGTTGAAGGTTTTATCGGCGATCGCATCTATTCTATTTCCTTCAAATTCTAAAACCAACTTGCCATCTTGCCACTTAACATCGCTGCCAACTGTATAGGTTTTCACTAAATCCTGCGGCCGTTGAGGAGAATTTGGATTGTATCGCAGGTGCGGTTTTATGAGAGCAGCTAGGAGAAAATTTCCCCAATCGTTGAGGTGAATGTTGTCACTCAATAGCTGTTTGGGCTGCAAGCGATTATCTTTCAAATACCGCATCCAAGGTTCACGAATTTCGGCTATCTCGCAGCCGTATTTATCGGCCAACTCCGGTAGCCATTTAGTAGAATGAGTGTTGTGCCATTCGTATCTGCTGACTAAATTTGGATCGTCGCTGTTGCCTGTCGGCATCCAGTCAATATGGTCTGAATGCAAGAGTATTTCGCTAGCAGTGCGGCTGCGGACATTGGCAATTATGGCTTCATAATCTTCACCGCCTCCGTAGACGTGAAAAATGAGCAAGTCTGGATAAAAAGGATACAAATCGTGTTCGCTGGGACGGATTAAAATCGGGGCGGCAAATCCTCCGAGCGCCCGATTTTCCACAATCAAATCTGCATTGGGAAATCGCTGTCTCAAATCCTTCACTACATCTTGCCACCAATCTTGCTGAGTGATGGATTGACCGTAAAATAGGATACGCACTTGGCGGCGGTCTGTTGGGGTGCTAGCAGCAAGTAGCCCCATCGTCCTTTGAATCCTCGCTCCAAAAGTAGCACTATTTTCAATAGGAGCGGGTGGGGGGAATGGCGTATCGGCAGCTATTTTTTTGATGAGCGGAACTAACAGAAAGCTCAGACACAAAAAAAGCAGCCACAAGTAGCGATAAATCTTGGATTTTCTGCTATTTCCTGGGTGTTTTGCCATTGTTTTATTTTTCCCTGTCCGTTTCACTTCGCTCAAGGCGACTGTGGGATGAATGCTACGCCTCTAATCAGTAGCTGTAGCGTGCTTATGGGCGCACCTCACCAGTAGCTGTAGTGTAGGCTGTATGGAAATATATTACCAAATTGAGCGCGACAAAAAGTGATATAATGCCAGCTAATTAATTGCAGGAGATCGATCGCACGTCAAATGGATTACAAAACAGCCCGCAGTTTTCTGATCGACCAAGGAACAGCCCTGGAAACAAAGAAAAATCCCGACGCCTTCCTGATGCGTCTCAAACAAGGTCAACCGCCCGTACCCGGACAGGTGACATCGATTTTATTAGCTTTAAAAATATTGTTTGAAGGCCTGCAAGAATCTCCAATGCTCGATCGACAATTAATCTCGGCACTGCATTTACTGTCAGTAGAAGGTTTGCAGCAATTTGAAGCTGGACTCCGCAGAGGAGTTTCTTGGCCACCGCTGCTGAAGGAAGACTTAAATCGAATTGCGATCGCAGTCAAGAATATCTTTTCCGGCGTCTGGCAATAATTAGCTCGGCAACCACCGATCCCGATACCCACCGCCAGCAAACTTAATTTTTCTTCTACATTTTTTTCTACAATTATTTGTAAAATTTTATGTTAATCTTGCTACATTTACCCTCGAATTGTGGCATCTTAATATAAGAATCAGTTCTCACAAACACTTGGAGAGACTACCATGAACGCCGAAGAAAAAGCTAGACAACTAATTGCACGAGAAAGGCAGCATAGCGAACACTTGCACGAATCTATGCTCAATCGTTCCTCCCACGAGCTAGAAACACATGGGGAGGGAATTGCTGAAGAAAAAGCCAGAGAATTAATGGCTCAAGAAAGGCAGCACAACGAACACCTGCACGACTCTATGTTAAGCCGTTCTTCCCAAGAGGTAGAGGCATCGATCGCACCCGACGACACTGAAAAATAATTTTTTTTTAACACAACACTTAAGGACACCAACCAGGAAACCGGGTTTTTATACCATTTTTTATACATAACAAAGGGCTGTAAAAATGTCTTTGTATAAACAACCCGGTTTCTGCGTCTCGGAAGAGTTTAGTACAGCAAAACTATACTCAAATCGAGGAAGATGGTAGGTGAAATCAAAACAGCCCCTGCTCATTTGGCAGCCTCTATCACAAACATCCACGCGCGATATATAGCAATAGAAAATGCCAAGTTCTACTGCTCGCGAAAGCTTTCGAGGGATGCCAAAAGAGCTGGCAGTCCCGCTAGCACGGCCGACACCAGAGCCTCATCTTTGTAAACTCGCGATCGGAGAATACGGGTACTTTTAGACGCAGAGGTGAAAGACCCTCGCCGTTGAAAATTTCCGGTTTCAACCCGCCCTAAACTTTTTGTTTCTCGCGTCACGCACAACATAGCAGTATCCTCAATTAATCCCTAGATATGGGTTCGTAAAGTTTCTCAGGGCTTGGCTCAATATTTTTATTATTACTCAGATAGGTAACAGAGAGAAAACTATGAAATAATTATTTACCAGAGGCAGGGATCAAGTAAAACTGCATAATAACTCTTATTAATTTGTTACAGGCTCATCCTGTTTCAGCCGATCGCCCACAGCGACTCAGCCACCAGGCAGCAAAATCACCAATTTTATAGGAGGAACGTGGATCAATGATGCTAACTCTTAATCCAGCAACAGTCATAACTCAAATCAGGCCGACTGTCGAAAGCTTGCGCGACGGAGACTACCGCTACCGAGACTCCTTTGCAATCGATCGACCTTTCAGAGAAATCCAGTTTCGCAAACAAGACAGATACATCACCGGCAGCGATTCAGACAAACGCACGGGCAAAAGTTACTGCTTCCGGGGCATCCCCCAGCAAAACAACATTATTAACATCACGATAGCGATCGAAATTTCCCCAAAAACCGCACAGCAAACCGAGTGGAAATTAGCACCGGGAAACCCCATTGATTTCGACAGGCTTTATCCCCTGCAAGCAGGGCCAGGATTAGAATTGTACAAATGTTTGACAGCATTTTTACCCGAATTGAAGGAATAGTTATTGGTTACTTCTTAGTGATTATTTCTTAATCGCTTTGGCTTGTTAATAACCAATGACATTCGTTAACAGTCAACAGTCAACAGTCAACAGTCAACAGTCAACAGTCAACAGTCAACATTTAACTCCCTAAGAACCAGCATTTTCCAATTCTTCCCGCAGCATTTCCCGGTATACTTTCGGCAAACGAGAACTCATAGAGTTGTTCTCAATTCCATATCCCAAACTCGTCCAAGTTCCCGAAAGCATCCGCAATACCTCAGTTAATCTTTCCTGCCGCAACATCTCAGGAATATCAGCTTTCCAAAACTTGCGATCGCTCAACCAAGCATAAACCACAGCATCCTGATCTTCTGGTTCAAAACTGTAATCTTCCCAGAATAAAAAATTAGCACGACGCGCCTGATAGCGCTTAGCCTTCTCCTTCCAAGTCGTAGTTAGAAATTGATACCTGCCCGCAGCGGTAGTACACCTGCCTCGATTCGGGCCATTAACAATCTTCACGCACCAGTCAGGATGGCGGCTCAAATCTAATATATATTTGCCACCGTAAACAACGTGATAAGGGCGAGAAACATTCGACTCGCTAGCAGAAATAGTACGCATCAACGCCCGAATGTAAGGATCGCCGGTTTTAATAGCCAGCGGCGGGAATTTTCCCACCCCGCTTACCGACTGCGACAACTGCTGATTTCCCCGCAAACTGTCAACCAAAAAAACACCGCCGCCAATCACAGCGCCGATTAAAAGTATAAATCCGAGGATTTGAATCTCCGATCGCCTCAGCAAACCTCTTTTGCGATGGCTCAATTTCTCAGCTTCTAGCCAACTCATTTCCATTTCCGAAATTTCAACCCATTTTCGAGCCACCCGCATCCGGCGCACCCGAAAATCGTATTGATATAGCGGCGCGGCTACCAGCGTTAAACTCGATAAAACCCCCGCCAATTTAATCAGCCAGAAATCTAATTCACCGGCTACGGCAACATTTGTCAGAGTAGATATTCCTGTTAGTAACTGGGCCGGATCGATCGATCGCGCTGGCCAATAAAAAATCGCAAGTTGCACCAACAACGACAGATTAAATGCAAAAAAAATCACTACAACAGCATTCAAGCCTTCTCGCAAGTGCGATCGAATACCAATGTGCCTGCGCTTGAACTTGCGCGCAACGCGAAAGCGCCCCGGCAGCATAATTAGTAAGGGATTTAAGATTTTGACGGCGAACAAGTGAAACACAAAAAACACAGGCAACTGAATCAGCCAAGCCGCCAGCAGTAGAGTCAGAAAGCCGATATTGTCGCTGATAAAAGGAATGCCCCTGCGAAGGACAAAACTAAAACTCTGAGCGAGAGCAAATGCCCTTAACCACGAAATCGGATAGGGGAGCCAAGCTGGCCACTTGAGAGTTTTCATGCTGAGAGAGGGAAATTTCAACGGCGAATCGTAAAACTATTAAGATTTTGCCAGATTTGGCGATCGGAAAATTGTTGTAGGCTGCGTCAGCCCCAATCTTTGACCCAAATCACATCTTGCACCATTCTCGATAAGCCTTTTTTGGGCGGGCAGGATAAGCCTTTTTTGGGCGGCCTCTCCTGCCCAACCCCTACTCCCCACAAGAAAATGCACTTTTTGTGGAACAGGCCGGACAGCCTGTTCTTGACAATGGTGCAACATCTCCGATCCAAATCAAATTGTTTTTTGTCTGACGCACCGAACCCAAGCGAGCCTAATTCAATCAAATCACACTGGCAAACAACTCCTCAAAACTCTTTTGCGGAGCCTCCGACTTCGCCACAATTTCCACAACCTTGTTGCGAGAAGTCGGCTGAAACAGCGCCTCCACGCACACTTGGGCTACCTTAGTGCGGGGAATGCTGCTCTCAAACATTTTGTCGGCACCAGTCATGACGATCGCATCTGAATTATCCTCATTTTTGAGACCGCCCGGACGGACGATCGTATAAGTTAGGCCGCTTTTTTGCAAATACTCCTCGGCTTGCTTTTTCCAAACCAGAATCAACCAGAACAAATTCAGCGGGTGAAAAAACTGAGAGACACACAGAGAAGTCACAAGCACAAAATGCTCAATTCCCTTAGCCTTGGCTGCATCCACCAAATTTTTAGTACCTTCAAAATCCACCTTGTAAGGCGCTGTCGGGTCAAAACCAGGGGCCGCCCCTGTCGCGCACAGCAATACCGTACTATCGCCGATCGCATCGCCCAGGGAAGTCGCATTTAATACATCCCCGATCACTAACTCAGCCTCCGGTGGTAAAATTTGTCTAGCTGTGTCTAGATTTCGGACTAAGGCGCGCACGGGAATACCTCGCTTGACCAATTCTGCGACGATGCGGCGGCCAGTCTGACCTGTGGCTCCTGCTACAAATGCTTTCATATGTCGAGTTATGCTGAACTAGGGTAAGTTTTGTTACTATCAATTTCTCAATTGTAGGGAGGAAACTCCCTTAACACATCCCCAACCAGATTGATTGGCGTGTATAACAGGAGAGCATAATATGAAGCAGGATTCCGCTGAATATCAAACAGTTGAAGCTTCTGACGAAAATTACTACCCAGATGCGAGTTTCCAACAGCCCGAAAGTGGCAGCGCGGATGCAGGAGAGGAAGTTGAGCCGATTTGGTTTCACACGCATTTTGAAGACAGCATGGAGATGTACGCCGATGCGGAGACGGTGGCGAAGCATTTGAACAACCACAAGACTTGGTTTTGCCAGTGCGCTTCGCCGATGAAGGCCGAGCCGATCGGCGAAAACGGCTATGATTTATTAATCGGGCGTTTTGGGGCTTTCGGCTACCGCGTTGAGGCGAGAATTGGTTTAGAGTTGCTGCCACCTGACGCTGAAGGCTGCTATTTGATTAAGACTATTCCGGTTCCGAATTATACCTCGCCTGGGTATGAAGTGGATTTTCGATCGGCAATGAAGCTAGTGGAGATACCGTCTCAGGAGTTTGCCGCCGATTGGCCGAGCTCGGAACGTGCTAAACTGCCGCCTGCGATTACCAGCGCTACCTGGAAGCTGGATTTGGCTGTGGGAGTTTGCTTTCCCAAGTTTATTCGATCGATGTCTCAACCTTTAATAGAAAAAACCGGCGATGCGCTTTTGGAAAAAATTATCAAACAAGTTAACCGGCGCTTGACTTATAAAACTCAGGTTGTTTTTCACGAAAGTTTGGGCATTCCTTTTCCGAAAAATCCTAAGAAACATTAACAATACTTAGGCTCTAAGCTGTTGTGCATTTAAATTGTATGTTAAGTGCGGGAGTTCCTGCCCAACCCCTACTCCCCACAAGAGTAAAGATTTATTTTACTCTGCCATTTAAATGCGGATTAGCTTAACTCACATTTGTAGGGTGTGCACTGCACACCTTACTCATAAGTGCGATCGTAATAACTCATACCATTTTAGATTTTAGACTTCGGCGTGAGCGCTCAGTCGCACAAGTTTAGATTAAATTATGGGGAATAACTGATTGTGTATGGGTTGGGAACACGAGCCTACAGTTGCTTTTTTGAAACTGATATCACTGTCTCCGGGTGCTTAGGGCGTGCCTTATGCCTATGTTTTTGAATTCAACACTTGCTTGAGCAGTTAATCCCAATCATCAAGTTATTGCTAATCAAATTTAAGGGTAAGGTGATGATTGCATTTGACATATAGCAATCCTTGCAGGAGTCGTAAATTTTTCACCCCACCCCAACCCTCCCCGAACCCGCTGGGAGTCCGTAGGAAATTCACAAATTATTTAAGATTGCTACATACTGATTTCTTATCAGTGGAATTAATTTTTATTATGATGGGTCAATTTACCACAGGGTTGGACACAATAGTTTCAAGTCAGATGCCATCAAGTTCGACAGCATTATTATTAAAAGATTCTCCTTCTGTTATAATGCTTTCCCCCCCTTATTTCCTCATGATTAAGCAATGTAGCCGACGCAGTTCAAAGGTGGCTCCGATCGCCATCGGAAACTAGCAAGTGTCTCAGATCACAAAGCCGATCGATCCCCCTCACTGCCAAAAACGTAAAATTATGTAACATTAAGTGAAGAGTTATCAAAGAACTCTTGCCATATCCCTAGAAAGTTATGACAACGAAACTAAGAGGTACACACACAGAGAAAATGGAGAGAGACTTGCACCAGTTGAGGGCAGACCAAGAACTGATTCTCAACCAAGTAGACAATGCGATCGCTCTGTTCGACTCGTCTGACTGCTTAGTTTTGTTTAACAAAAAATTGGCTGGAATC
Organism: Microcoleus sp. AT3-A2; assembly: GCF_036705685.1. Taxonomy (NCBI): domain Bacteria; kingdom Bacillati; phylum Cyanobacteriota; class Cyanophyceae; order Oscillatoriales; family Microcoleaceae; genus Microcoleus; species Microcoleus sp. AT3-A2. The sequence goes on along the minus strand of NZ_JAUBVF010000005.1, from coordinate 62,429 downwards.
TGGCAACTCTCCCCAGAATGGCTGGAAACAAAGCCGAAGTGCCACTTGCTGTTTGCGGAAATTGTCGATCGGGGTTACTTGTCTGTTCAGCAGTGGCAAGAGTTTCAGCAAGCACTCGAAAAATCTCAGGATGAAAGTTTATCATTTTATTTCGAGCAATCCAATGCGGTTTGTTTGGAGGTGTGCGCCACGATTACCAACAGCGGCGGACGGCTGTTTACATTTCGAGATGTTACGGTATACCAAAACTCCCAAGCTAGCTTGAACGCAGAAGTCAGGCGGCTGAGGTTTCTTTTAGGTTTAACCGAACGTCTGCAAAAATCTGACAGTTTGCAAGAAATAGGTCAGTTTGCCCTCACCTATTTAGTAGAGGCAATGAATGCAGCTTTCGGAGATGTCAAGGTGATTAATGGCAAGGGAAACGATCGGCAAGCGTCGGGGATTTGCAACCAAGTTTCTAGTCAATTTTTGGCTACTTACGGGGAACCTGTAGTCGCAGGAATGCAAGAATTGCTCGACAAGGGCATTCCCTACGGTATCGGTTTGCTGTGGGAAGTGGTGAAAACTGGTAAACCTGTGTTTGTCGAGGATTATGCCCAACATCCCCATGCCGTGCCGGAATTTCGGCATCCGGGAATTGGACAACTGGGTATTTTTCCGATCGCAGCTACCAACGGCACGATCATCGGCGTACTGACGCTGGAGTCCCGCAACGTCAAAAAACTACAAACCGCCCTCCACCAAGAAGTGCTGGAGGCTGCTTGCCGGACTCTGGGGGCGGCGATCGAGCGGGCTCAGACACAAGAGAACCTGCGCCAAGTTAATGAAGAATTAGAGTATTCTTCTCAGTTGAAATCTGAGTTTTTAGCGTCAATGTCCCACGAATTGCGGACGCCTCTCAACAGCATTCTCGGCTTTTCTGACTTGCTGCTGCGGCAAACGGCCGGACAGTTGAGCGATCGACAAATCAACTATGTAGATCTGATCGAAAAAAGCGGCCAGCACTTGTTGCAGCTAATCAACGATATTCTCGATCTTTCTAAAATAGAAGCGGGGAAAGTAGAACTAAATTTACAGCCTGTTCGCGTTCAAGAACTCGCTACAGAATGTCTGAAAATGATGCAGCTACGGGCCGAGAAAAAGCGAATTGGTTTGTCTTTAGAACTCGACTACCGCATTACTAAAGTTTGGCTCGACGAACGGCGAGTTCGACAAATTGTAATTAATTTACTTTCCAATGCCATCAAATTTACCCCCGAACAGGGACAAGTTAAACTCAGCGGGCGTCTGGCCTACGGCAGCGAAATAGACGGCGACTACCGGCCGGATTGTTCTCCTGTAAATGCCAGCACTCCTTATTTGTGTTTAGAGGTGAAAGACTCCGGCATCGGCATTCCTCAAGACCGCTGGCACTTGCTATTTCGACCTTTTCAACAGGTGGATTCTTCCCTGACTCGGCGCCACGAAGGTACAGGTTTGGGTTTGGCTTTGACTAAGCGTCTGGCAGAATTGCACGGGGGAACTGTTTCTTTTCAATCTGTTTGCGATCAGGGAAGTCTTTTCCGCGTTTGGCTGCCTTTGACGGAGATGCGTCAACAGTTGGGAAACTTTGCTTCTTGTGCTTTGGATACCAAGTTAGTTCCTGCTTCTGCGATTGCTTTACCAATTGCCAGGAAGCGGATTTTGGTTGTCGAAGACCAGCCTTTTAATCAAATGTTAATTTCTGAGGTGATGGAATTGGAGGGGTACGGGGTAGAGATACTCGCGGATGGGAAGGCTATGGCCGATCGTATTCTCGCCGCCTCTGCGGCCCCGGAGTTGCTGCCGGATTTGATTTTGATGGACATTCAGTTGCCGGATGTTGACGGCTTTGAGTTGATGCGCCGAGTTAAAGCAGATCCTGTCTGGGACTCGATACCGATGATTGCCGTGACAGCGATGGCGATGCCCGGTGACAGTGAGCGATGTTTGGAAGCTGGCGCTTCTGCTTATTTGAGCAAGCCACTGGATTTGAATTTGGCGATCGCTACTGTCCGTTCTTTTCTCGGCTAACAATAATTATTTGCAGTTCCAGCACTGCCATTTATGATAATTGATAACAACAAAGGTTAAACTCAATAGTAGATAAATATCTATATGACTTGCCCGCACTTGCCTCCGAAAGCCTGTTCCTACGAAAAATATCGAGTTTAGTAAGGAGAAATATACAAATCAACCAGTTTTCGAGCTTCCTCACGCGCAACTGCCGAGCTAAATTCGATATATTATATCATATTCCATGTCAAACAAGTCGCCCTGCATCATGTTGGTTGATGACGAGCCAGCTAATCTGACTTTACTGGAAGAGTTATTGCTCATGAAAGGATACGCTACAGTATCAGCACTATCTGGCGATGAAGCGCTCTCCCTCGCCCGCGCCTCTCGACCTGATTTAATTTTATTAGATATTATGATGCCGGAGATGGACGGCTTTGATGTGTGCGAGATCCTGCGGAAGGATACGGCATTGCAAACTGTACCGGTAATTTTTTTAACTGCCCTCGATGACGATACCTCTCGCATCAAAGGGTTAGAAATGATGGCAGATGATTATTTGACAAAGCCTTTTAACAGTCGTTTGTTGCTGGCCAAAGTTGAAAATATTTTGCAGTTGAGTCAAATGCGATCGCAAGCTGTATCTTCCCAATTCCACCAGCAGGTAAAAGAGCAAAGCAAACGCCAAATCGCCGCAGCTTGGGAAGCCAACGAATATCTTTCAGAAAAATTTCAGCTATTTGTGCCTGAGCAACTTCTCGAACGAATTGCGCCGCAAGGAATAGAATCTATTCAGTTGGGCAATGTCACAGAAGAAGAGCTGACTGTTTTATTTTGTGACATTCGCGGGTTTACTACGATCGCCGAATCTCAACAAGCTCGCGAGACTTTTGAATGGTTGAACGCTTTTTTTACTAAAATGAACGAGTGCATCACGTCTCACGGCGGGTTTATTGACAAATACCTAGGCGATGCAATCATGGCAGTATTTGACAAGCCGAATTCTCACGCTATGGATGCGATCGAAGCCGCAGTAGCAATGCAAGAAACTTTGCAAGAATTTAATGCCAGTCGCCACAAATACAATTTAGAATCTCCAGTCAATATTGGTACGGGAATTAACACAGGTATCGGCATGATCGGCACTTTAGGTTCCGATCGCCGCATGGACTCTACAGTTATCGGCGATGTGGTAAATACAGCTTCTCGGTTAGAAAATTTAACTAAAATATACGGCTGCCAAATTATTGTTAGCGAAAATGCCATTGTTCATGCGAGAGAATTTCTAAATGGCATAAGTTCCAACTCCCACTCGAAAGAAAGTCTATTATTAAAGTGCGACTTAGAAGTGGAAACACAGGATAGTATGATTTCTACTTCTGGGGCGACTGCTGCTGACAGCCATTTGCCCAGCAACAATTATTACTATCGCTGGATCGATCGAGTAACCCCGCGCGGCAAGCAGCAAGCTATTGAAATCTACGAAATCTGGAGCGCCTCCTGTCCAGACTCGGAGGCAAAGCAGCTTACCCAGGGTTTATTTGACAAAGGAATTCAAGGATGGCAATCCGAAAGATTTGTCGCGGCCTTGGGATATTTTCAGCAACTAATCGAACAAAACCCTGCGGATACAGTTGTCCGTTTTTATATAAATCGCTGCCAGGAAAAACTAGGTTTTCTACCTGCAAATAGCAGTTCATAAACATTTAACTTTTAGGGCGGGCTATAAGCCCAACCCCTACTCCCCACAATAGTTTAGAACTCTGGAAAAAGTCGCTAACTATCCTCCATTGCATCTACGTTGCGTCAGTGCTTTCCCTATCAATGAAAGATTTATGCAATAACTCTACTCTAATTGGAATTAGCATCAAACAGTGGTCAAAACTTGCTCTCTCAACTTCCCGATCAACTCATTCACCCCCCCCGTATTCAAACGGTAACTCAGAGGATGACCGATCAAATAAGCCGAACTTTCAAACAAAACATCAATTTCCACCAAACCATTTTCTCGCAAAGTTTTGCCAGTCGAAACCAAATCAACAATTGCCTCCGACATACCAGTAATAGGCCCCAACTCCACAGAACCGTAAAGCGGCACAATTTCCACCGGCAAATTCAAATTGTGAAAATATTCCCTTGCACAGTGTACGAACTTAGAAGCAACTCTACCGTGAGGAGGTAAATCCACAGTTCGTCGATAAGAACTAGATTCCTTCACCGCCACCGACAGCCGACACTTGCCAAATTTTAAATCAATTAAATTGGCAACTTTCGGCTTTTTTTCCCGCAAAACATCATAGCCAGCAATCCCCAAATCCGCTTGACCGTATTCCACATAAACCGGCACGTCGTGCGTCCTTACTAGCAAAGCTTTGGCAGTGCCTGTGGGGTCATAAATTTGAAGTTGTCGGTTAGAGGAATCGAGAAAAGCACTGAAGTCTAATCCAACCGATTTAAACAGCCGAATGCTATCTCCTAACAATCCGCCTTTGGGAAGTGCAACAGTAATCATGTCAATTTTTAGAGTGTAAATTTCTCAATTTGGGAAAGGGGCGATCGCGATCTAAGCATAAACAGCTTTTACCAAACTCAGAATAACACATAGAGTTTATAGCGAAAAATAAATTTCGGGTATTGCTCGATCCTTTGTTTGGGTATATATTATATTTAGTAAGTTTTTATTTCGTCACGTTTTTCAATGGCGGTCGGTATGGAAAACAATCAAGAATTTGACGGAAATTTTCACAGTGTAGACCCGGATTCCCTGAAAAAGATTACAGTAGATGAAATCCTCTCAGGCGGTGGTGTAGAGAGGGAGGAAATGGACTATACAGTAGCTGTACCTAGCGCTAACCAGGCCAGGGTTCCCAGAGACAGAGGCTTCTCGTTCCATGTGGAATCAAGCGTGTTCGATCAAGCCCCCCGATCGAAGTTTGCAGAAAAACGCGGAACGCTGGGAGGCTGTTAATTTGACAACTCTCCGCCCTAGAAGGGCAGAGATTCTTGTATCATTCAGTCCACTTAATAAGTACAGCTTCCTGTACTTACCGCAAGATGGTTCTGTCCTCAAGCTTTCGACTCATTGCAGAGTCTTGTTCCCGTGTGCCCCACGGTACAATTCAAAACCCAAAATACTGGTTTCTAGGCGTACTTGTTGCTCGAAGTTTTTACCCGCGCAAGCTTTTCTGCGCCCAAGCCCATAACTTCAGTTTTCAAGGTGCGTTGCCTTCCAGCGACTGGGTTTTTAATGTGGTTGAATACCCTAGCCACATTACAATATTATCACGACCAAGAATAAAAAGTCGTCCTAGAAGGACGGGGCTTTAGACCCAATTTTTTGGTAAAATGCTTGCAGAGGCTGGTGCAGAAAACGGGCCGATCGCCTGATCGCCATTGTGTGTCACGCCTTTGTATATTCAACTCTAAAACTTAAAATTGCACGGGCGATCGGAAATAGCTGACAGCTACATTATGACCAAATTGACTCTGGTAATCGGCAACAAAAATTATTCCTCTTGGTCGCTGCGCGCTTGGCTGGCGATGAAACAAGCTGGACTGGAATTTGCCGAGGTGAGAATCCCCTTAGACTGGCCGACAACGCATGAAGAAATTCGGCGCTATTCTCCTTCGGGAAAAGTGCCAGTTTTAATCGACGGCGATCTGAAAGTGTGGGAATCTTTAGCAATTTGCGAATACGTTGCAGAACGCTTTGCAAATGATTTGTGGCCGACAGATGTAGCCCAACGGGCGATCGCCCGTTCCATCTGCGCCGAAATGCACGCGGGGTTCCAAAATTTGCGCGACAATATGCCGATGGACTGCCGCAACCGCTATCCGGGAGAAGGGATGACTCCCGGTGTAGAAGCAGAGATTCATCGCATCTTTGCCATTTGGCGCGAATGCCGCCAAAAATTCGGAACAGGCGGCAATATGCTATTCGGAAAATTCACAATTGTTGACGCTATGTTTGCCCCCGTTGTCATGCGTTTTATCACCTACGGAGTCAAATTAGATTCAGTAGCAAAAGCTTATGCGGATGCGATTTTTGCCTTGCCTGCAATCCAGGAATGGCTAGCAGCAGCTTGCAGCGAAACGGAAAGTATTCCACACATTAAAATCTAGCAAAAATCAGTTTACTTAACCTAAAATCTCAAATCTCAAATTTGAAATCAGGATGCGGATTCTTTTAGTTGATGATGAAGTTGAGTTGACTGACCCTTTGAGTCGAGTCTTAAGCCGCGAAGGTTATACAGTTGATGTGGCATTTGACGGAGAAAGTGGCAGCAATTTAGCCATGCAGGGCAATTACGATTTGCTAATTTTGGATTGGATGCTGCCGAGACAAACCGGACTGGCAATTTGCCAGAATTTGCGATCGCAAGGAAGGAATACGCCAGTGCTATTTCTCACCGCCAAAGATACCGTAGACGATCGCGTACAAGGACTCGACGCCGGTGCAGACGACTATTTAGTCAAACCTTTTGAACTGCGAGAACTGCTAGCCAGAGTCCGCGCATTGCTGCGGCGGCCTCCTACTTTTGATGCCGAGGTTGCTGTCGGCCGGCTGCAAGTTGGAGATTTACAGCTAGACTACGACAATCAATTAGCTTATCGGGGCGATCGTACAATTGACTTATCAGAAAAAGAATGTCAGTTATTAGAATACTTAATGCGCCATACCGGTCAATTGCTAACACACGAACAAATCCACCAGTATTTGTGGAGTGAAGCCGAAAAACCCAGCAGCAATGTATTAGCCGCTCAAATTCGCCTGCTGCGCCGCAAAATAGAAGCCCCTGGCGAATCTGTGCTAATTCACACAGTCTACGGCAGAGGCTATCGTTTTGGAGAAGCAAATTAAAAATAATAGCAATTGTACAAAAATCCCTCTTTTCTCTTCCATCGGACTGACATCCATGACATCCGTTACATCCGTCGAGCGAATCCGTTGCCGAACTTCCTTTTTCCTTCGGCTATATTATCTATTATCGGGAAAGTGTGCACCCTAAACAGCCTTTACGTATCTTGACAAACCAAAGTAATTACTGTCACCTCCGGCGGACAAAATAGCCTCCCCGGCGAATAAGTTCCCAAACCCCGATTTACGTACAGCAAATTACTCCCAACCTGATGCAAACCGCTAGCCCATTCCCAGTGAGTAACTACTCGATCCCAAGCCGACATAAAAGGAATGAACTTTCGGATTCGTTTAGGAATCAAATAGCCAATTTTTCTGACCCAAGCGTACAAAGGGCCGATACCAGGAATAACAATTTGACCACCGTGAGTGTGCCCAGAAAACTGCAAATCAATCCGCCAATTTTGCAGCTTTTCAGCAGTATCAGGATTGTGAGACAAGACAATCCGAGGAATCGCGGGATTTATGGATGTCATTACAGGTTTAGGCGCAAAATCGCCCGACCAAAAATCTGCTAACCCAACTAAAGCCAATTCAGAACCCAAAGGATAGATTGCTTCGTTGTACAAAACCCGAATCCCGACGCTATTTAAAGCCTTAGTAACCTCTCTTTTTGCCTCCGGCCAGTAGTGGTCATGATTGCCCAAAACCGCGTAAATTCCCACCCGACTTTGCAAGTTTTTCAATCGCTGCACTAAGCCGTAAATAGGTGCGGGGTCATAGCTAATAAAGTCACCAGTTAAAAAAATCAGGTCTGGTTCGGCTTCATTGGCTGCTGCAATCGCCTCTTCTAGCAACCATTCCGACAGTCGCACCCCGTCATAGTGAAAGTCTGTAAGCTGTACAATTTTAGTACCGGATAGATTTGCTGGAAGATTAGCGATTGGTATTGTTAAATACTCTATTCGCAGTTTCCCAGTTAATAACCTGTGCATAAATCTAAAGTTTATTGATGACAGAGCGCCACCTCTAGCTTAGCAAATAAACAAGCAAGACTGCCAAACTAGATATTCTTCCCTTTTCCTTCTGTCATCTGACTAATGACTACAGTCCAGGACGCAAAAAGTGGGATTACTCAAGAAAATTGAGACAGAAATGCCCAATCTTTATTTAGGCTTTCTTGCAAAATTGTTTGGGTATTACGCGCCAAACTACTACAGCATTTTTATAATATTATGAGTGGCGTAACAAGCTGTTTAAAACGCGATCTTCTTCAGAGTGGCATTCCCCGCCCCGCATCTATATTCTTTTAGCAATTGTCAAAGCTTAGATTCGTGTCGCATCCCCATCGCATCGACCTACCACGGGGGGATTTCCCCTACCAAACACTATCTCATCACTAATGATTTATTACTAAGCAGGTGGAAATAAACATGGCTTGGGAGAGGCAGAGTTTTGCATTAATAATAAACTGGCGGCTAGTATATATCATTGCCTTATCCGCCCCTACGATATTTTATTTTTTGTCGAGTTTGCCTACTTTTTAACTAATAACTTTTGACGAATGCCGCTTTTTCTCAATATATTGCTGGTGGTAATCCTCTGCCATATAAAATTCACCAGCAGGTTTTATTTCGGTTGCAATATCTTTGTCGTATTTACCGGAAGTTTGCAATTTTTGTTTGGATGCGCGAGCGGCTTTTTCTTGTTCGGAATTGTGATAAAAAATCACAGACCTGTACTGTTCGCCTCTGTCGGGGCCTTGGCGGTTGATTTGGGTAGGATCGTGACAGTTCCAGAATATTTCTAGCAGTGCTTCGTAACTCACCTGCGATCGATCGTACTCTATCAGCACAGATTCAGCGTGACCAGTGACTCTAGCACAAACATCCAGGTAGCAGGGATTCGGCCAGTGACCTCCTGTGTAGCCTGCAGCAGTCGAGACGACACCAGCAACGGCGCGAAACTTGTGTTCAACTCCCCAAAAACAACCGGCGGCAAATGTGGCTTTTTCCATCGTGTTACTCATCGTATTGCGCTCAAACTTGGCACTAGGTTATGCTTGACATATTCCCATCAGTGTGCATTCCCAAACTAATCGCGGCTGTACGTAGTTTAGCAAATATTGTCGTGCTTTTTCCAAGGGCTCTAAGGGCGATCGACTAATTCCCCCTGCCAAAAATTGCTGCCAATAACAGTGTTGTAAATAATCGATTAACCACAACTGAGATTCAGTATCTAAAGTTTTATCAATTTCCTTTGCCAATTCCAAAGCAGACCGCAGATTTTGAGGCAACTGCTTCACCTTTTGCAGCAAATCATCGGGTATTGATTGCAGTTGCTGCCAAATAGCAATTGCCTCCCCAGGACTGCCCTGAGCCATGCCCAGTACCTCGGAATGATCCAAAATCTCTGCGAATCCCGCTTGCTGCAAAACTTGTGCCATTGCTTCGGGATTCAGTCGTGAAAACTGGATTTTTTGACAACGGGAAATCAAAGTTGGCAGCAAAGTTTCCACAGTTGGAGCAATTAAGATTAGCGCTGCTTTTCCCGGTTCTTCCAATGTCTTCAATAAGCCGTTAGCGGCTCCCTCACCCATTGTTTCTGCTTGTTCCAAAACTACGACTGAACGCGCAGCTTCTAGCGGCGGTCGGCTGAGAAAATCACCGATTTCTCGAACTTGTTCTAAGCGAATTTGTGGTGGTGCTTTCCGCTTTAAACCGGCTTCCTCTGCTTCCTTTGGTGTAAGCCGTTTGCCTTGGTTCATATAAGTTGGTTCTACCCAGAGTAAGTCTGGATGATTTCGCTGCCGCACGCGATTTTGAACGGAGGCTATTAGTCTGGTTTCCGGAAGATTGGCTGAGAATAAAAGCTCGATGAAAGACTGAGCAGCTAAACTTTTGCCGATGCCGTTAGAGCCGATAAATAAATAACCAGGAGCAATTCGGTTTTGCTCGACTGCTTGAGTTAGCAATTCTACTGCTCGCTCTTGTCCGATTAATGATGTAAAATAATTCATGTTTGTTAATAATACCAAAATGTTATTGTGTTTTAACGGACTGCTAAATAATTGTTGAGAGTTAAAAATGTTAAATTGTAAGTTGCCGGAGCCGGACAGGGCATTGCCGTTTCCCTACAGATTATGTAGCGCTATTTTTCAGAATTGGTATTATTTAAATATCCCCAAGCTTCTAACCTGCGAGTTACAATAGTTTGAATTTCCTGAGCGACTTCATATTCATGCCGATCGGCATTTATCGGGACAATTCGAGATTTATTTGCCTCGGCTAACTCCGCAAAACCTTGCTGCACAAGGCGGTGAAACTTCAAATCAGCTTGCTCGATCCGATCGCACCCTCCCCGAGCCCTTACCCTCGCCAAACCCTCCTCCACATTAATATCCAGCCACAAAGTCAGATCGCTTTCCAAGCCGCCGGTGGCAATTTCATTCAACTGCTTAATTAAATTTAAGTTAAGACCGCGGCCGTAGCCCTGATAAGCAATCGTAGAGTCAGTAAAGCGATCGCATAAAACAATCGTTCCCTTAGATAACTCGGGTTTAAGAAAAGTTTCGACGTGTTGAGCGCGATCGGCAGCGTACATTAGTAATTCTGCTCGATCGGATACTGATTCGCCCCCATCTTGTTTCAGCAACAAATGTCGTAGTCCCCTTCCCAACTCAGTACCCCCCGGTTCGCGAGTAGCCACCAAGCGGACACTCAGAAAGCAACTTGCTTGCAGGAACTGTATCAAGCGCTGCATTTGCGTAGTTTTACCCGCACCTTCAACCCCCTCAAACACGATAAGTTTGCCCTTCATTGCCCTAAATTCCCATCTCAATAAAATAAATCTATATTGTTCTGTGGATCTGTTCTAGGTTCGGTATGATAATAAAGTCTAAATGCCTCACGGCTGGAGTTGTCTATGGCTCGCTATACTGGTTTTTTTATCGTTGCCGTTCCGATCGACCGTCTCCGTCAATCCCTGATTGAAATTTTAGAGTCATGCAATCTTGATATTATCTACAATACAGGAGATTCCGTCATGGCTCGCGAGCTCCCAGGTCAAGTTTCGATTGCCAAACTTGTCACCGCAGAAGTCCTAATTGAGAAAAACACGGCCAGCGACTCAGAGGTTCGCATGAACTTCGTGATTAAAAACGAAGAACTGCCCCTGCAAACCAACAACCACTGCCGTCAAATGTTCGAGCTAGTGAGTCGTTCAATTATGAACAACAATAACTGGCGACTTTTGGAAAGTATGGCACTGTAGCCATCAGTCAGTCGATTTTAGATTTTAGATTTTAGAGTGACTCCACAGATAAATCTGGGGCCTCGAACTAACGTCGAAACTTCTTTGGTCTCGACTCCTGGTGTGGGGGGCTTGTATCCGTCTTGGGATGAGGTCATTAGTCATTAGTTTCTAGCTAATGACCGATGGCCTCCGACTTTTATATGCAATCCCTAAATTTAAGCTCGAAATCCCCGGCGCAAAAACAAAGAATTTGTAACCACGCTAACAGAACTAAACGCCATAAATGCTCCGGCCGCGGCAGGACTGAGTAGAATTCCGGTTGCAGGCAGCAATATACCCGCGGCCACCGGAATTCCCAGAGTATTGTAACCAAAAGCCCAAAATAAATTTTGGCGAATCTTATTAAAAGTAGCGCGCCCCAGCTCGATCGACTCAACAACATCCATCAAAGCATTTCGCATCAGCACAATTTGAGCAGTCTCAACTGCGACATCAGTGCCGCAGTGCAAACCGATACCGACATCAGCTTGAGCCAAAGCCGGGGCGTCATTGATACCATCGCCCACCACAGCCACTTTACAGCCTTGGGCTTGCAAAGTCGCGATCGCCCTCGCCTTCCCCTCCGGCCGCACCCCGGCCAAAACATCAGCCGCCGTCAAATCTAGCTGCTGCGCCGTCGCCGCCGCCGCAGACGGCGTATCCCCCGTCAGCATCATCACCCGCAATCCCATGCCCCGCAAACGTTCCACCGCCGCCTTAGCATCCGGCCTCAGAGTATCTTTTAGCCCGATTACCCCCAGCAAAACGCCCTCAGAAGCCACGTAAACCGCCGTTTTGCCTTGCAAAGACTCCGACAATTCCGTCGCCACAGCGACCCCCTGCTCTTTCATCCACTCAGCATTTCCCGCGAACACCCGCCGGCCCTCCACCAAAGCCGAAACCCCCAATCCCGGTTCCGTGCAGAAATCCTCAGCAGCTAGCAGCGGCAAACCTTGCTGTTGAGCTTCCAGCAAAATCGCTGCGGCGATGGGATGACAAGCGCCCCTCTCCACCGCCGCCGCAATTTGCAGCAGTTTTGAGTCAACTCTGCCAGAAACTCCATCAATTGTGGAACAAACATCTTGTTTGTTGCCAACATTAATATCTGAGTTCAAATCCCACTCCGAATTCTGGAAAATCGGCAAATAATCTGTGAGTGTGAGATTTCCGGTTGTCAGAGTGCCAGTCTTGTCAAAAACCACCGTATCTAATTGATGTACCCGTTCTAAAACATCACCACCGCGAATTAAAAGCCCGCGCTCCGCCCCGATGCCAGAACCGACTAAAATTGCAGTTGGGGTAGCCAGTCCCAAAGCGCAAGGACAAGCAATAACTAAAACTGCGATCGCCAATTTCAAACTTAACAGCAAAGGCGATTGATAATGGATAATTGGCAATTCATTTCCCATGCCCAATACCCCATGCCCGATGCCCATTGCCCCATGCCCCATATCGTGTCCTAAAAGCACAGAAGGCCAAATATGAGTGCCGGCAAAATACCAAAATAGGAAAGTTAAAAGCGATATCCCCATTACCCCATAAACAAAATATCCGGCGACAGTATCAGCTAAATTTTGAATCGGCGCTTTGCGAGTTTGGGCTGCCTGCACCAAAGCCACCATTTGAGCTACAGTTGTTTCCTTACCGGTGCGAGTTGCCCGCATCACAACTGCCCCGGATTTATTGATAGTTCCCGCCGCAACTGTATCTCCTGGTTGCTTCAAAACCGGCATTGATTCGCCAGTCAGCATCGACTCATCTATTGTTGTTTTGCCTTCGCAAATTTCGCCGTCTACTGGTATTTTTTCCCCTGGCAAAACTTGCAGCCATTCTCCGACTCGGACGCGATCGGCTGGAATTTCAATGTATTGTGGATCGTAGGCTGCAGATGTCGAGTCTAAAGGCAATTCTTCCGATCGCAAATCTAAACTCGCAAGTTTAAAATCAACTAAGCGGGCTTTCGCAGGTTGCAATGCGATTAAAGCTTGCAAAGCTGATGCAGCGCGCCGTCTGGCTTGCTGTTCCAGAGTTTTGCCCAACAAAATAAAGCCCAGCAGCATCACCGGTTCATCAAAAAAGCACTCCCATCCCATCCGTGGAAACAGCAGCGCCGCGTTGCTAGCGGTGTAAGCTGTAACAGCGCCTAAAGCTACCAAAGTATTCATGTTGGGTGCATTTCGCCACAAACTGCGGCACCCGTCAACGATAATCGGGCGGCCCGGTAGCAGCAAAGCTAGGGTGGCGAGTCCCCAGTGAAACCAAATATTGCTGAGAATAGGGGCTTTTGTGCCGAGTACGTGACCTAAACCGGATAGAATAATTAAAATTAGGGCGATCGTCAATTGCTTGATTTGCTGTCGAATTTCTTGCCCCCGCCGTTCAATTGTTGCCGCTTCGGCTTCCTGCTGATTTTCACCAGAACGAGACTGAGAGGGAAATCCATTATCAGTCAGCTTTTTCGCTAAAGCCTCTGCATCGACAGCCCCCGGTTGACACTCAACCGTCGCGACTTCTACGGCCAAGTTAACGCAAGCTGAAATTACGCCTGAATACTGCATGAGTTGGCGTTCCACAGCTTTCGCGCAGCCGGCACATTTCATCCCGCTGACATCGAAAGTAACAAGTTCTGGCGGTGATTCGTTAACTGGTAGGATTTCTGGTTGAATTTCGGGGATTGTTTTGGGCAAAAATTGCATGGTTTTTTTGGTATTGATTAGAATATTTCGCCACTTTTGAAATGGTTTAATGCCCTGTTTAGACAAATGTCTATATTTTGATCATAGATAAATATTGTGGCATCTTCCGAAAGTGTTAGTTTTTTTTAATTCTTATTAATTCCATGCGGTTAAATCCGCAGTCCGGTAGGGGTTTCAACTACTGTCGGACTGCGAGTTTAACGCTAAGACACGCCTTGGGCAGGGTAGTGCTGTTTGCCTATTTGATATAATGAGCCAATTGCCTAGTTAGTATCCAGCTTTTATTTGACGAATTTAGCTATGACAGAAACACCCAAATTTTATATTGTCAAACGTCCTGCGGGTAATTGCGAAATTTTGCCAATCGCGCAACTCGAAGAACAAAACCCCAGTATTATTGAAAAGTGGGGCCCTTACGATTCGCCTGAAGATGCGATCGCCCGCCGCATCGGATTAATTCGCGCAGGTAAATGCCAGCCGCAATGACGAATTACTATTACTTTCCTCCGCATCGCGAAAGCTAACGTGATATCAAATCTGTTAGCATCGGAATTATTCATATATTTATTCTCGACCTCTGCGTGAATCAGCGTCAATCCATTGTCATCTGCGGTTAATACATTCTCTTTTTAAAACCGCAGATACAGGCAGATAAACACAGATTAACGCAGATTAATTAGATCGATTTCGGTTGCACGGTCCGTGGTTGACTTTTGGCTGGATTTTACGCCCGACGATGCTACCGGATTTGATATGACTCGCAATGACGCATTGCAAAAAAGAGCGAAGCATTCGAGTTTAAAATCTTGGCTTTTAGCCTTAAATCTTCCCCCGAATGCTTTTTTTCAACTGAAACCCTACACAGGTTTTCTACTTAGATTTAGAAGGTGCCGCACTCGGTTTTGCTTGCGCCGCAGTCGGTTTAGGTGGCGCAGCATTCGGTTTCGACTCCGCCTTATTGTTCCCTGTTTTACCAGTAACTTGCTGTGTCAAAACTTCCATAGCTTTCGCGTACTGCGGATCGCCTGTCGTAGCAATTTTATCCCGATCGCGCCTCAATTCCTGTTTTTGAGCGTCGGTGAGTTCTACCTTAAAATCTGGTTCGATCCCGGCGTGGTTGATATCAGTGCCGTTGGGAGTAAAATACTTTGCAATTGTCACCGCCAAACCGGCACCATTTCCCACGCCGCGTACTGACTGAACTAAACCTTTACCAAATGTCTTTGTTCCCACCAAAACCGCGCGTTTGTTGTCTTGCAAAGCACCGGATAGAATCTCGCTAGCACTTGCTGAACCGCCGTCTACCAGTACAACTAACGGTTTGTCGGTGAGTTCTGCCTTATTTGCAGTTTGTCGATCAGCCTCACCGACTCGATCGACCGTCGAGACGATCGTACCTTCTTTGAGCCACATCCGAGCAATTTCAATACTTCCGTACAGCAACCCGCCGGGATTGGAACGCAAGTCTAAAATATAACCCGTTACCTTTTTCTGTTCCAAATCCTTAATTGCCGATCGCATTTCCGATGCAGCATTCGCACTGAACTGATTTAAGCGAATATAGCCGATGTCTCCGATCGGGCTTTTGTGTACCGACTGCCGTACAGGATGTATTTCAATTTTAGCGCGTTTCAGTTTAAAGTCTAATTCCTTGTTGTCCCGCAAAATAGTCAGCGTCACCTCAGTATTCACCTGACCGCGAATCAAATTTACTGCTTGATTCGTATCCATGCCTTCTGTGCTCTTGCCGTCAATCTTAGTAATGATATCTTTTGCCAGAATACCAGCACTAAAAGCAGGGGTATCTTCGATCGGCGAAATCACCACCAACTTCTTAGTTTCCTCATCTTGAGTCAACTGAATCCCAACTCCTGTCAGTTCCCCAGAAGTTTCAACCTGCATATTTCTGAACTCTTGAGGGTCCATAAACCGCGTATAAGGATCATCCAGCTTCTTCAGCATTTCCCGAATTGCTTTGTAAGCTGCCTCGTCGCTGGTATAAGTCCGGTTCAAATAGTCATTCCGCACCGCTTTCCAGTCAACCTGGTTAAAAGTGCCATCCACATAACTTTTGTCAATAATTTGCCAAACTTCATCAACTAACTCTTTAGGGCTTCCCCGAAAAGAAGCCAGAGATTTAGAACTGCAACCAGCGTTCGCAAGAGTTACAGCAGTGAGTACCACTGCTGCTGCACTTAGAACAAGCCCTCGTTTTGTTATAACCATTTGTCTGACGCGCGGGAGGAAAAGAGTTCAGAATAATTACGCTCAATCTAACACAGGCAAGGCCGGCTCGCCTTTGGCGTACAGATATTATTCAACTTTGCCGAGTTCTGCGGTGTCAACTTAAGACTGAAACCTTCTATCTCTTTCGTTTGTATCAAAGTCTCGATCCCCCTAAATCCCCCTTAAGAAGGGGAGTAGGGGTTGACTTTGAGCGTTATTGTCCCCCCTTAACAAGGACTTTGAGCGCTCTTGTCCCCCCCTTACTAAGGGGGGTTAGGGGGGATCTCCGGGTTTAAAAACACTCCCTAGGGACGATCCTCTCCGAGGGCTGCGCTAACGACAGCAATTAAGGATCGACCCAGCGATCGTCCGATTTAATCAAGTCAATCAATTCTGCCACCCCTCGGTCTTCCGGCACTTTCTTAATTTCTTCCCGGCCTCGGTACAGAGAAATATAACCCGGTTGCTTCCCGACGTAGCCGTAATCAGCATCAGCCATTTCTCCGGGCCCATTGACAATACAGCCCATTACTGCTATATCCAAACCGGTGAGGTGCTTCGTCGCCTCTCTCACTTGGTGTAACACTTCCTCTAAATTAAACAAAGTGCGACCGCAGGAAGGACAAGCGACATACTCAACCATCGTTTTCCGCAGTCCCAAAGCTTGCAGAATGCTGTAGCAGACGGGAATCTCCTTTTCTGGGGCCTCTGTCAGCGAGACGCGGATAGTGTCGCCGATGCCGTCAGTCAGCAGCGGTGCGAGGCCTGCGGTGGATTTGATGCGGCCGTATTCGCCGTCTCCTGCTTCCGTGACGCCCAAATGCAGCGGGTAATCCATGCCGAGTTCGTCCATCCGGTGCACCATCAAGCGGTAAGCAGCAACCATCACGGGCGCGCGGGAGGCTTTCAGGGAAATTACGATATTTCGGAAGTCGAGGGATTCGCAAATCTTGATGAATTCCAGGGCCGATTCCACCATCCCTTCGGGCGTGTCGCCGTAGGTAAAAAGCATCCGTTCGGCGAGGGAACCGTGATTAACGCCGATTCGCAAAGCTTTGCCTTGGTCGCGCAGGGAAATCACCAGAGGTTCCAGGGTTTCGCGGATTTTTTCCCCAATTTCGGCGAATTCGCTGTCGGTGTATTCGCTTCTGTCGGCTTTCGGCTTCTCGAACACGTACAGTCCGGGATTGATTCTCACTTTGTCTACGTGTTTGGCCACTTCGAGGGCAATTTTCATGCCGTTGTGGTGGACATCGGCGACGAGGGGCACGGGTTGGTAGGTGGCGTGCAGTTTTTGCTTGATTTCGGCTAATGCTTTGGCGTGGGCCATGCTGGGCACGGTGACGCGGACGATTTCGCAGCCAATCTCGTGCAAGCGCCGAATTCCGGCGACTGAACCGTCGATGTCGAGGGTGTCTTCGTTAATCATCGATTGTACGACGACGGGGTTGCCACCGCCGATCGTCACGCTACCGACTTTGACGGGCCGGGTTTTGCGGCGTTTGATGGTGGTGTCGAAGGTTGGTTCGGTGGTGAGGGTTTTAGTGGGGTTCGGCAGAGTTTGCATAACTGGTTGCTAGGGTTCTTTAATTAGAGTTTATAAAATTGTGTCTGCTGTTTTTTAGGTTTGCACAGAAACGGTCAGTTTGGGCAATGAGGTTTTGGGATTTAGAATTCTTAATGAAATTGTGCCGAATTTGTCGATCGAATTATGTCGGAAAAGGGCGATCGAACTAAAAGCCAACCATCACCGGGAAGGCGAACTGAAGTTGGGCCCGTGGAACTAAACCCAACTTAGAAAATACAGTTAAAATACAGGCTATGCCGAGATAAAAATTAATATTGGTTGGCGGTGAGGAGAATGGTTTGGACACCGGGGCAGGGGTTAAATGGCGATCGGTATATCATTGAAGGCAAGTTAGGTGAGGGCGGCTTTGGGGTCACGTACCTAGCGCAGAAGGCGCCAAACAGGCAGCGGGTTGTCATCAAAACGCTGAAAGACGACTTATTGAGAGATCCAAATTTTGCCTGGTTTCGGGACAAATTTCGCGATGAGGCGCTACTGCTATCTTTGTGCCAACATCCCAATATTGTGCAAATAGACAACTATTTCATTGATGGTAATTTGCCGTGCATTGCGATGGAATATGTGGCAGGGAAAGATTTGTTGAATTTGGTAGAAAAGCGCGGTATCCTGTGGGAAACAGAAGCTTTAAACTACATCCGCCAAGTGGCAGAAGCGGTAATAGTAGTTCACGAAAAAGGTTTGCTACATCGGGATATCAAGCCACAAAACATTATGGTACGCGACAATTTTGATGCAGTTTTGATTGACTTTGGTTTGGCACGGGGTTTTATTCCAGATCGCACTCAGCAAATGACTTTGGGGCTAACACATGGTTTTGCGCCTCCCGAACAGTACGGGGAAATGGGCAGATTTGCTGAGTACACAGATGTTTATGCTCTGGCAGCAACGCTATACTATTTGCTAACGAAAACACAACCAACTCCTGCATTTATGAGAGCTTTAAATCATCCTTTAAAGCCGCCGTTTCAGATTAATCCTAATATTAGCGATGCGGTGCATCGGGCAATTATGAAAGGGATGGAAATGAATGAGACAAAGCGCCCTCAGTCGGTTCAAAAATGGTTGGCTACGCTTCCCCAATCCCCCGGCAATCGGGGGCAAAGAGGGGGTGTTTCACCAACGATTCCTAGCCCGCAGCCACCGCCCCAACCTGTAAAATTGATTTCAGCAAAAGGAGTTGATTATCGTCAACTCGATCGGCTGTTGGCTAGCGGAAAATGGCAAGAGGCGGATGGGGAAACGGCAAGAAAAATGCTGGAAGTAGCGGGGAGAACAAAGGATGGCTGGCTGAGGGGTGAAGATATCGATCGATTCCCCTGTGAAGACTTACGAACTATTGACCAACTTTGGGTAAAATACAGTAACGGACGTTTCGGCTTTTCGGTGCAGAAACGCATCTATGAAAGTCTGGGGGGAAGCAGAGAATATGATCGGAAAATTTGGGCAGCTTTTGGCGATCGGGTAGGTTGGCGTGTGAATAGTAGTAAATGGTTGCACTATAATGATCTAAAATTCAACACCAAAGCACCTATAGGACACCTCCCGTGTGTGAAGGGAAAGTTAACTGATGGGGTGGTTGGTGGGGGGCTTGTTGTGGGGCGTTCTCTTCTCTCGCGTCGAGACTTGTAGACTGTAACATCTAAGGGTTACAGAATTTTATAAAGATTTATTACAAAGGCAAAAACCACGAAACCACGCCAGTTCTACGTTTCCGATACCTGGCACTGGCAGTCCTCACTTTACTTTTGGCTTTCGCGTAGTTTCTTGTAGTATCTGCCCCGCCACTTGCGGGTTATAACAGTTAGCAAAAATAAATTTTTCAGCCACCGCTAAAAACTCTGGATTTTCTGCATCCCACTCTCCCTCGCGGCCAAATCATCTTTCAACGAATGAATCTCAACGATATTATAGAAGCAATATTATAAAATCGGGTGCGAATTACAGACCATGCTGATGAAGAAGCAGAGGATGATAATCTCTCATTTGATGAAATCTACTTTTCCGTCTTTTATGGTGAAATCATTGAAAATTATCCCAAAGAAAAACCCTATCCCCGATACTTAATTTATGGTGAAAGCTTTAGAGGCGATCCTATTCACAGTGTTTGGTCTTATGTCCCTAGTAATAAACTAGCCATCCTAATCACAGTTTATCGTCCAGATGCAAATCGATGGATTAATTGGATACAAAGGAGAAATTAACAATGCTATCTGTAGAAAAATGCCCAATTTGCGGCGGTGAAATAGTTATCAAAGAAGTGGATAAACTTTTACGGGGCGGCAAGCATACTGCTATCTTAAAAGTATCCGCTGAAGTTTGCCTAAGCTGTGGAGAACGGTTGTACTCTGTGGAAACAGTTAGGAAATTTGCCAAAATTAGACAGCAATTGCAGCGAGAAGAGACTCAAGAATTCCAAGCGATGGGGCAATCTTTTCGCGTTGGATAAGTTATACGAGAAAAAAAATGAAAAACCTAACTCAATTAACCCAGCTTGAATTAGTGCTGCTGGAATTAGTAGCTAAAGGTCAAGGAAACTGGAGTTGGTACGAACTCGCGAAAGCACTTTCCCGTCGAGATGTACCGCGAGCACCTGACATGATGGTTGTCTTAAAAAAACTGGCTGCTGATGGCTTGGTTCAGCGATATATAGAAACAGGTTCGCCTCGCGATAGATGGGAATTGACAACTGAGGGGACGATTTTGTTGACAGATGCAACTGCTTCTGAACTGACTACTTTATGCAAATATGTTGAAGTTTAACTTAGAAACACAATTTGTAGTTTGCATTAACAATCAAGACTATCAAGCATCATTGGAAGTGCGAAAAATTTATCGAATAATACCGGATAATCACGCTGCGGAACATCAATTTATCCGAGTTATTGATGAATCCGGCGAAGATTATTTGTATCCAGTCGCGTATTTCGTGCCGATTGAATTGCCGAAAGCCGTAGAAGCAGTATTTGCATAGACAAAGGTTCTGTAGGGGCAGGTTCACCAACCTCTATGTTTATAAACAGCAATCTCAATAAACCCGCCCCGCCCAATATTCTGTTACAATAAATAAACCTGAGTGTTAACATCGCAAATGTATGACAGCCAAAATACACATCAGCAAATTAGGTAATTCCTTGGCTTTGCCAATACCAGACTACATAGTAAAGTTTCTCAACCTTAAAGCCGAAGATTCAGTAATTTGCAGCATAGAAAATGGGAAACTGGTCATAGAGCCTGTAAATAATAAAATATCAAAGTATACCCTAGATGAATTATTGGCAGGCGAAATAGAATCTAGCGAAGAAGTCTCTTGGGGAAAACCAGAAGGAGAGGAAGTTTGGTAAACTATATCCCCGAACGAGGTCATTTTATTCGCCTCAATTTTGACCCTCAATCAGGACACGAACAAATGGGGACTAGGCCTGCACTGGTGGTGAGTCAAACTAAATTTAACCAAAAAATGGGGTTTGTGTTTGTTTGTCCCATCAGCAACACACAACGCAAAAATCCGTTTTATGTCCCCATTCCCGAAGGTGAAGCGATAACAGGTGTAATTATGACGGATCAACTCCGTTATGCAAGATTATCGCGCAAGGCAGGCAAGTTTTCTTAGTGAATGTCGATCAGATATAATTGAGGAAGTTTTGAGGCGAATTCAACCTATTTTGTTTGAGAATATGACTGTTGATGAATAGTTAATCAAATTATAAACTAGATTTGTAGTTGGCATTAAGCATCAAGAGTATCCAGAAATCTCTCTCGCGGATGATGCGATCGCCCCTCCTCCCCAGCAAAACTAAAAAATGTACTGGCAAATCCCTTCACAGACCCAGGCTCAGCATTTAAAGCATCGGAGGTTTTCCATTGGACGATCGCACAAACGCACCAACCACCGCTGTTAACAACCGCCGACCTCTAATTATCGCCGGAATTCTCCTCGGTATCGGTCAATCCGGCTTTTTTGACGGAATTGTGCTGCACCAACTCCTCCAGTGGCACCATATGTTTAGCAGCGTTAAAACCGATGCTACCGTTGCCGGTTTAGAATTAAATACCCTCGGAGATGGATTGTTTCACGCTGCGGATTGGTTGGTAACAGTGGCGGGAATCTTCTGTTTGTGGCGTGCTGTGAATCGCAAAGATGTTCCTTTGTCAACTCAAACTTTTTTCGGTTCAATATTAATTGGTGCTGGATTATTTGACTTTGTTGAAGGCATTGTTGACCATCACATTTTGGGAATCCACCACGTCAAACCCGGTATCAACGAGTTAGCTTGGGATTTAGGATTTCTCATTCTTGGAGTTAGTTTAGCGCTGTTAGGTTGGATGCTGGTACAGAGGGAAGTTCCCGCAGATACTAAAATTTAAAAGAATGCAGAGATTGGGAATTCTATCAAATCCACGTTAAAAATCCCCGAATCTCTTTTTAACTCATCAGTTCATCCCGCCGCCGAATCCAACCACGCGATCAAATCCTCTTTACTCCTAAAATCCAACAAAGCTTCTCCCAAATCATCTAACTGTTCCCCAGATAACCCCTGGATGCGAGTTTGAACTTCCAGTGTAACATCACCCACCCGCCGCACTATCTGACGCATAATTAATCCTATTTCCCCCTCAATTTTACCCCTTTCGATTCCTTGTTCGATTCCTTGTTGTATTCCCTGTTCAATCCCCTGTTGTAGACCAATTTCTATCCCTTTCATCACAGACCCGATTTGGTCTTGGATAAACATTTCTCGTTTATCTACATCATTCAATTCGTCTAGTGTCAAATTTGCTCGGTTGGCAATTCCCAGCGCAGTATTAATCTCTTCAATAGACCCCAATGTATCTGGTACTGCTTCCAAAGAGGGCGCGTTTTTCATAAAGTAAATCCATTTTTCCGGCAAAGTTTCGAGTTCATTCAATTCTTTTTTGAATTTCGGTAACTCGACAAACACTAACTTTAACTCGCAGTTGGGATAAACGAATTTCTCTTCAGTTTCGGTGAATTCAAAATTTGAAATTAGTTTTTCGGTGTTTTCAAATAAAATAAAATCCGTGATGGTTAAAGCAATGACTGGATTTAACTTTAAATAACCTTCTCCGGCTTTTAGTTGAGTAGAATAGGTTTTGGCTGCATTGTATACTACCCGTTTTTCAAAGGCGGCGACGTTGAGTACCTGCATTTCCACAATCACGGTTTTGTTCCCGGTAATCTTGGCTTTGACATCCAGGTAAGTGTCTTTCAATCCTGTAACGCTTCCTGCTGAATAAGGGTCAATTATTTCTAATTCTTGGATTGTTGGTTCTCCGTTATACAGCATTGCATTTAGGAAACTGATTAAAATTTCAGGGTGTTCGGAAGAAGCGAATATTTTTTTGAAAGCAAAGTCTGTTTTGGGGCTGATGAAACGCATATTATAGAAGGAAGAGGGAAGAGGGAAGAGGGAAAAAGGAAGAAGAAAAATGCAATATTTTAGGAATTTTTAGGTTGGTAGTTGCGCTTTACCACCCTTAGCGCAACTACGAAGTTTTTCAATTATCAGCCTGTGGCTTGAGTAGTAGCTGCAGCGGACATCTCTAGCTTTCCATTTATATCCATAGTTGCAAGCTTCAGGACTTCATTAAAAGCTAAACCCCGAATTTTGAGTTCCCACCGAATGCCTTTTGCTTTCATTCGCTTGGCTTTCCGCATATCGACATCAGCAGCTTTTTGATGCAAGAGCAAATACTTCATTGCTGCTGTAGCTTCTACTTTTGTGGGAAATGCAATATAGGCGATAAATCCCCCGTCCCAGTGATTGGCGTTGCGGACGCTGCTGATAGTCGCAACTCTCGGACTAAATCGGTTCCAGTAAAAGTCGCTGTAGCCGATCGACTCTGTATTAACTTGGAGTTTGTTTGCCATTTGACTTAACTCCTCTAACCTTGTGTGTGGGGTTAGCAGTACCAATTTGCTGCTCTTACTATTATAGCAAATTAATTGGTAATGAGTATGGGGAATTGCGATTATGATGTTCGGTTATGCCCATTTAAAAAAGTCTTGCTACAGTCCTTAATTTTATGCCAATTATTAAAAGTCGCCTCGCCTCGCGCCGGACACGAAAATGCCGTTCCCCTACATAATTGGTTTTATATCGATCGGGATACACGGTGGTATGGCAGAATATGCTATTAGTTCACTCCGCTGTCGCTGCCTTGGCGACAATTAATGACTGCTGACTTTTGGCTGTTGGTTGTTGGCTGATGCCTAAAACCTCACTTCATATTCAGCAGTGACACGGTTGTCTCCTTGAAAATTACTGGAACTCCTGAGTAAAAGTTTATCGCTCAATCGATAGCGCACAGTAAATTCAGTCGGTTGATTTGCTGACAACACTCGAATTATTGATGCTGAAATATTGCGCGTGATGTCAAACCCAACTTCTAAACCTAAACCCAGAGAACCCGCACCAGAACTGGAACTAGCAGCTTGTGCTTCGTTGCCTCTAATCCGAGTGGGAAATAAGCGAAATTCGCTCAATCCTGTGGCGTTAGTAATCGCAGATTGAATGTTGTTCAAGAAACCCGCACCCGCTAAATTTGCGATCGCCAGCGTACTGTCTCCCTGTCCCAAAGTCTGCACGAAACTGCCACCCAACAGCGCTACAATCTCTGTGTCCGATCGACTCGGAGAACTCCTTAACTCCAGATTTTCCCCCAACTGAGAAGCTCTTCCCTGCACTAACGCTTGAACTCGGACACTCCGCACGCTGCCGAAAGTTGTCGGTTCGTCTGCTATTTCAGAGGCTACAGATGTGCCGGGAGTGCGGAACCGCGTTACTTCCTGCACCGAAGTTGCTAATCTCACATCCAGCGTCGGATCGAGTCCTTGTGTTGGTACAAAGGTAGCAGTCTGCGGGTATCCTCGATCGAGTTTAAACTGCGTTGTAAACAAATTCACCGACCCCGAAGTCAACCGAATCGTACCCTCCGGGCGAAGGTCATCTAAAGTTCCATTTACCGTCAAACCCCCAGTCGCCTGAAAACTCAATATCGGCGCACTCGTTACCCGAATTCCCCGGCCCAAATTCAGCCGCAAATCGTTCAATCCAACTTCAAAGGAAGGGGAAGTCGGAGTTGCACCAGAAGCAGAAACCTCAGTTGTAGGGGAATCAGAAACCTCAGTCGCAGGGGAAGCAGAAGATGTCGAATCAGAATCAGAAGCAGAAGAGGAAGAAGCTAACTCAGTTCGACCGGCGCCGGGACTCCGGAGAAATACTTCACCGTTGTACAGTTCAATATTACCGCTCAACTGCGGACGCCTAGCCGTGCCCCTTGCCTGCACTTGACCGACTACGCCGCCGCTGTACAATCCTCTGAGGTTCACTGCCAACTTGTCTAAATTTACAGTCAAAGGATTAGCCACATCGACATCGCCCTCAGCAAAAGGCACAGACAGCGGAATCACGCCAGCGGCGACCACTTCTCCCTGACTCAACTGTCCCCGAATTCCTTCTACCCGAATACGATCGCCCTCAAAGCGCACCGTCCCAGTCAGCCCTGTCAGCGGTTCTGGGAAGGCTTGCGCGCGGACGGTTGCATTTTCAAAATTCGCAATTCCTTGCGCTACAGGATCTTGCAGCGTCCCTCCCACGCGAATTTGCACCTGTCCCTGACCGCTGACCCACGCAACTTGCGGAGTCAATACATTAATAATTGCCAAACCTTCATTTTGCAAATTCGCCCTCAAATCAATTTGATTGCTATCAGCTTTCACCGCTGCAAACGGCAACTCAAAAGGCAAACTTCCCTGCACTTCAATCGGTTCGGTTTGAGTTACCAAAGCGCTGCCGCCAAAATTCAGGCGGGCATCGCTATAACTGAAACTGCCGTCGGCTTGTTTAATCGGTTCTCCGTTTAGCGTACCGTCAACCAAACTCAATTCCCCGGTGGCTTGTGGGTTTTCCAAACTGCCGGCCAAATTCGCCCGCAAATTCAAATCTCCTGTGACATCCACAAAAGGCAATTCCACCAGTTCTGCCAACTCTTCCACGGGCACATTTTCTACCCGCAACTGCCCGGATTGAGCTTTTTGCCCGAGTTGTCCCGAAAAGCCGATCGCACTTTTGCCCGATCGAATTTCCAAAGGCAAAACAGTTAATATCCCGTCCTGAAAACTACCTTCAAGGCTGAACTTTTCAGCGACATATTCTCCCCACTGCCAGTTATCACCTTCCACGTCAAATTGAGCTTCCACACCCGTTTCCAACGAACCGGCGACAGCAATTTCTGCGTCAAAAGTGCCTTGCAATTGAGATAAGGGAGGCAATTTTTCTGAGGATTTTACTGCCTGCTGCTGCTGCAAAATTACTTCTATTTCTGCCAAGCGGCGCAACTGTTCGATTAGCGGGGCTTCTGGTTCTCCCACCCCTACAGTTTGCACGTCGGCGGCGCTAGCGTAAACCGGAGGTTTTAAGCCTCTCGCCAAGTCGCCTAAATTGAAATATTGCAAAGCGGTTAAAACCTGCTGCAACTTGCCTTCCTGTACCTTAACTTTCCCGGCAAATTTCGGGTTTTCGCCTGTTTCAACCTTGCCGGAAATTAAGTATTGACCGCTGCCTTGGCGGAATATGCCATCTGTGAGAGTAGCGACGCCGTTATCGTAGCTGAATTCGGCTTGGAAACTGTCACCTTTAATGTAGCCGATCGCCGGTTGGGCGATCGCAATTTGTCCGCTTGCTTCCAAAGTCGCCGGATTTAACGGCATCTTCCAACCGGACACATTCACTTGTCCCGACGCCGTACCGGTTATCGGCCCCAAACCGGCCTGTTTCCCCGGTGTGAGATTCAAAGCAGCCAGGGGAAAATCGCTTAAATTAACTCGCAAAGTTTCTCCCTCGGTTTGACCACTAGCGACGGATTCCCCGCGTTTAATTAAGAAAGATGTCGGCAGAAAAGATTCATTTAAAGCTACTTCGATTTTGTCGCTGGCGCCGGCCAAACGCAAATCTACACTTTTCCCAGCATCCGCATTCACACTCCCCGCCAGTACCGGGTCAAAAGCGATTTGATTTACTGCTAAATCCCGCACTTCCACGTCGCCAACTAAGTTGAGGGCGGCGGGGGTTCCGCTGAGGCGGCCGGTAAAATCGACATTGCCGCGCAGAGGCTGGTTGTTCTGTGAAGGATTGTTGACATTAGTTGCTGTCAAAAATCCGAGTTGTTCAGTTGGTAACGCTGCCAGGTTAAAGTTGGCGAGTTTGACATCCAAATCTACGTTGGAAATTGAGGGCCCTCCTTTACCTTCGAGTTCGACGTTAACAAAGCCGTTTGCTGTCAAACCGGGAGTTGTGGCGTTCTCAATTTCCACCCGTTGGCCGTCCCAATTAAATACTGCCTCAAAAGGTTGTTTCAAAAACGGCAATTCCGAGATGCGGAAACTGCCGCCGGCGCGAACATTTTGTGGGGAAGCGGCAATCGGGCCGGATAAATTAATATTGCCGTTAAACAGTCCTCCAAGCTGGGGGAGATTTTGGGCACCAGATACTACACCTCCGCTTTGCAAGCTTTGGCGCTGCGACTCAAATGCTTGCTGGAAGCGGCTTAGAGCAATTTGCTCGCCCTCGATTGACGCGCGCCAATTCCCCGATGCGGCGCTGCCCTCAGCATTGACAATTCCTCCGCCGTTGGCGAGTCGAATTTGTCCGTCGCCGTTGGCAGTGATGCCGCTGGCGGTTAAATTATCTACTGTTCCCAAAATGCGGACTTTGCCGTCGAGGGTTCCGTTAATTTCTGGCGGTAAATCCGCTGTCAGCAAACCTGTTTGTTTGAGGGTTTGTTCTAAATTACTGACGGCAATTCCGTTGGTTTCCAGCAATGCTTCCAAGTTGCCGTTTTCTAATTTTGCCGTAGTATCGATCGCCCCGAGTCGATCGACCACAATCACTCCTTCCCCGCTAGCACTAATTCCCTTTGCTGTCAAGTTATCCAAACTACCCGCTGCTTGGAATTGGCCGTTAATTCTGCCGTCTAATCCTTCAGGCAAAGTCGCCGCTAGGGTAATGAGTTGGGTATTGCGGATTGTTTGTTCTAAGCGACTGAGAATAACTTGATCGGCATCGGCGAAAGCTTGCCAGCGTCTGTCTTCTAATTTACCTCTAAAAGCAATAGTACCGTCCGCTATATTGAGTTTGCCGCTGCTGTTGACGGCTATGTCGGGGGCGGTTGAATTATCAAGATTGCCACTGGCTTGAATTTGATTGGATATTTGTCCGTCAAGCGATTTAAGATTTTGGATTTTGGATTTTAGATTATTGATATTGGCGACTGTTTGGGGATTGTCAGCAGTGAAAGCTAAGCCAACATCTAACAGCGGCAATCCTAAATTTACTAAGCGGTTGATGGAAGTGCGATCGGTTTCTGCTGTTGCTTGCCAGTTTCCCGCTGCCAATTCTCCTTTAAAATTAACATCACTGCCGGCAAGATTGAGTCTGCCGCTGCCGCTGGCATTGATGCTGCTAGCAGTCAAATTGTCAAGACTTCCCGATGCTGTAAATTGACTCGATAGCAGTCCGTCAATCGATTTTAGATTTTGGATTTTGGATTTGAGATTGTTGAGATTGGCAGATTGCTGATTTTCGGGATTGAATGCTGAAGCCACATCTAAAATCGGCAGTGTCAAATCTACCAAGCGGTTGATGGAAGTGCGATCTGTTTCTGCTGTTGCTTGCCAGTTTCCAGCTACCAATTCTCCTTGTAAATTGACATTGCTGTCGGCAAAATTGAGCCTACCGTTTCCAGTAACATTGATGCCACCAGCAGTCAAATTGTCAACATTTCCCGCCACTCTAAATTCCCCCGCTAGCTGTCCGCCGAGCGATTTTAGAGTTTGGACTTGGGATTTTAGATTGTCGAGATTGGCAGGCGTTTCCCGTGCTAAAAACGGCAAGCCAATATCAATTAATTGATTGATAGCAACTTTTTCAGTGTTGCCAAAAACTTGCCACCTGCCCGATTGTAGTTCGCCATTAACATCAACAATGCTGTCAGCAATATTCAGCGTTCCTTTTCCCCTCGCAGCGATCGCATTTAAACTCAAATCGTCCAGAGTTCCCGCAGCTTCGGCAGTTCCGCTGAACAAACCCGCTAGTTCAGGAGGCAAATTAAGCCCTGGTACGACTTGCTGCAAACTGTTGATATCAACGAGATCGCCCTCGATCAAAGCTTGCCACTGACCGTCTTTTAACGCCGCATCCACGTTAACAGAAGCGTCGCCAATTTTCACAACTGTATTTTGCAAATCCGCCGAATTTCCTCCGGCTCGAATTTCGCCCGCAGCGGGGAAAGTCCCTTGCGGTGCTTGCCATTGAACTCTAGCTTGAATGTTTTCTAACGGGCCGAAAATTTGAGCTCTTGCGGAGACAGTGCCAATTTGAACAGTAGCAGGAATCGGGAGATCGTAAATTTGGGCGATCGCATCTGCAGGTACATTTTCAGCTTGGAAGTCAAACACCAAACCCGATGCCGAATTCTTACTTCCCAAAGCAATATCGACTTCACCTTTGCCGCTAATTTTACCCCCCGCCGCCGGGACTACCAAAATATCGCTCAAAGTCAAAGCTAAAGAGGAAAACGGGGGAATAGAAGATTGAGAATTGGGAGTTGGGGTTTGAGCCATTCTCCCGCGTTCCAATTTAAAATTAGTGCTAATATTGTTTAATTGCAGTCGATCGACCGTAGCGGGTTTTGTCGAGGCGATCGTACCTGTCAGCACCGGCATTGCAACTGTTCCAGTCAGCTTGGCATCCGCCTTCACTTCCCCCGCCACAGCCACGGGCAATACTACTTTCTGCCCTAACTCTGTTTCCACCGCACTGACAACACTTGCAAAATCGACTGGTTGCACGTTAGTTGTCAGATTGAAGCTAGCTTGTTGGAGATTAAAATTAGTTCCAGTTGCAACTGTTCCTGCTATTCTCAGCGGAATTAAACCGTAGTTAGCCGCCAGACTATCGACAATCAAATTAGTTCCCTGGAACCGCAACTGACCGCTGGTATTTTGTATGATTTGTTTCAGCGGATCAATACTCGCTTGCACTCCTGCAAAACTAGCCGCTCCGGTAATTCCCGATAATTTATTGTCTCGCAGTTGCACTGTCAAATTGCCGTTAGCCAGACCTTTTTGTAAATAAATACCGCGAACTTTCAGCAATCGATCGAGTTCGGGTAAAGGCAAATTTTGACCTTGCAACTGCAGGTTAGTTTGAGCTGCAGGTAAGAGAGAATCCGCTTTTACTATAAAATTATCGTTGTTAGTAAACTGACCGTTAAGTTCGTAGAGAATGCGCTGATTTTGGTCGCGAAATAGAGCACTGCCATTTTTCAGACTTACAGAAATCGGAGCCGAAGTTGTCTGTCCGACTGGGGAACTCGGCACCAAAAGCGCGCTGGCATTTTCAGCTCGAATTGCTTCAACTTCAGTTTTAAATAAACCCGGAGATTTTTGCTCCGCAGTTGGAATATTAACCCAGCGGCCTTTAGCATCCTGTTCGATATAAGCGTTGGGTTTAACTAAGGTAATATCTAATTTGAGAGTGCGGGTGAACAGCAGTGGCCAGATTGAAAATTTCACTTCCACTGCTTCTGTAGAAGCGTAATCCGGATCGGTAGGAGTTGCAGGTAAAGTCGATCGGCCAAACCGCAAACTTGTCAGAGAAAATCTCTCCAAACGTCCGAGTTGTACAGGCCGCTTCAGCAACTGACTGACTTCAGTTTCCACCAAAGGAGCTAACTTTTCCCGCACCCACTGGTATCCTAGCGCCGCCCCAACCAAGGCGATAATGCCCAATCCCGTACCGCTAAGCAGCACCAGACGCCACCAGCGGCGGTGGGGATGGGGTGCGAGTTGATTTTTGTTATCGTCCGAGTTAGTCATGGGTGTTTCTCAGAAATCAGAGAATTCAGAAATTATAGGGAATCAGCCGATTGGAGACAGGTATAATCTCTGTGATTCGCCAGGATGGCTTCTGCCTTTGGTAGACTCAAAAGTGAGGTAGGAAGTGCCGATCCCAGGATCGAAGGCACGCAAAAGGCACGCCCCTACTCCAGGGTAGACTCCAGAAACCTTTACCGAACTTAATCAAAACACGCAACACGACCTAACACCAAATCCTCCAACTCCCCTAAATCCTCTCGATCCCGCTAGTGCTGGATCGATCTTCAATCTAAAATCTAAAATCTAAAATCTAAAATCGACTGATTGGTTGCCCGATCGCTTCTAAGATAAAAAAACGGTGGTTAAGAAGGTCTTTAAAACTTATGCGAGTGTTCGTCTTACTCTTCAATGCCCGCACCGAGAATGAGGGAATTCATACCATTCAACTCGGCGACCGCAACAAAGTTCTGATGTTTGAGTCAGAAGACGACGCCACCCGCTTTGGCGTGATGTTGGAAGCTCAGGATTTCCCAGAGCCCACGGTTGAGGCGATCGACGAGGAGGAAATTAAGGAGTTCTGCGACAGTGTTGATTATGATTGGGAGCTTGTGCCCGCGGGCGCGCTGGCTATTCCCCCAGAAGACAATGTAACACAGACTCAGTGGCAGCCGGAGTCCGAGTCCGAGCCCGAGCCTGATTCTGAGGTTTCCCAAAACGAACTGGATTCTATTCGCCGCCGACTCGAAGGACTTTTGTAATAGTCATTAGTCATTAGTCAGCAGTTATTGGTAATTGGTAATGGGTAATGGGTAATTGCCTGTCTCTCGGAAGTAGATTTAGCCGATCGCCAGAACCGCAAATTTCGAGCCTTTGAGTCACGATTTAACCAAGCTCACCAGCGGGCAAGCAATGCTTACCCTATTTTGTAGACCTAATGACTGTTGACTAATGATAATGACCAATGACCAATAACTAATAACTAATGACTAATCAAAAAACATGAAGAATTTGGAAGAACGGGGCCATCTGCTGACTGAACAGGTGAATACGAACAGCGAGAATTTAGACCAACTCAGTTCGATCGAATTAGTGGACTTGTTCAACCGCGAAGACGCCCAAACCTTAAGCGCGATCGCCCGTGCCCGCGAACAGTTAGCCCAAGCGATCGACATTGCAGCCGAGTCTCTACGTCAAGGAGGCCGCCTGTTTTACGTCGGTGCGGGTACTTCCGGGCGTTTGGGGGTGCTGGATGCGGCCGAGTGTCCCCCCACCTTCTGCACGCCGCCAGAACTCGTACAGGGCATAATTGCCGGGGGTGCGGGGGCTTTGGTGCGGAGTTCGGAGGATTTGGAGGATCGGGCTGAGGATGGGGCTGAGGCGATCGCCCACCGTCAAATTACCAACTTAGATGTAGTTGTCGGCATTACGGCTGGAGGTACGACGCCGTTCGTCGCGGGCGCTTTGCAGGCGGCGCGCCAGCGGGGGGCGAAAACTGTGTTTATGGCCTGCGTACCCGTCGAACAAGTGAATTTTGAGGCTGATGTTGATATTCGGTTGTTGGTTGGCCCGGAGGTAGTGGCGGGATCGACGCGCTTGAAAGCAGGTACAGTAACAAAAATGGCTTTGAATATGATTTCGACTGGGGTAATGGTGAAGCTGGGGAAGGTTTACGGCAATCGAATGGTTGACGTGGCGGTTACTAATAAGAAATTGCGCGATCGGGCTGTGCGGATGTTGCAGGATTTGACTGATTTGAACCGGGATGAAGCGGGTTTTTTGCTCGAAAAAAGCGGCAAGTCTGTTAAATTAGCTTTGATGATGCACTGGACTAATTTGGAGAAGGAAGAGTGCGATCGAATTTTGGGCGAGTTTCAAGGGAATTTGCGATCGGCTGTGGCATCAATTAGTCATTAGTCATCAGTCATTAGTCATTAGTCAACAGTCATTAGTCATTAGTCATTTGCAATATCGAGTCAAAAAATTGTGAAATCTCTCCAGTGGATCTGAGGTGATAAACACTTTTGGTATTTTGAGCCCGATCGACATACTCGCGATATCTGGGAGTCAAATAGTTGTGACACAACCAAAGAGCACGGTAACTATTAATTGAACTCTTCAATATCGGACTGTTTTGGGGCCAGCCTTCTGGCGGTATAAACTTACCTGTAATCAGCCGTTTAGTCACCCACCAAAAATGCACGTATAGGGGCAGATATACAAAAACCAGAGTATCTGCCTCGTTGAGTCGAAGCCAGACGGTTTCCATACAACCAAAACCGTCTATAATCCATCGGTGAGTAGCCAAAATTTTCTCATGGGTATGCTTATATTCTTCATTTGGAACCTCAGCGCCCCCAGATTGATATTGAATCTTATCCAAGGGGTAAAGTGGCAAGCCAGTGATTTCTGATAATCTCTTGCTGAAAGTTGATTTACCGCCTCCAGCGTTGCCAAACACGGCTACTTTTTCCATAGTTACCCCTCTTAGGAATGATGCAGTTTGTAGCACTACTTGATATTATTACTAAAATAATCAATCTATCAAAATAGCCCCCCTGATTATCCTCTCCAAATTCAACGTAAAGCGCTCTTGTTTTTAGATTCCCGACTTCTTGGAGGAGTCGGAAATCTGGGTATGCTGTTTTTTAGGCGTTGACAAAAACAGAAGATGTAAGCTGACTTTGACTTACACCCTGCACGATTCCCAAATAATTACTACCAGACTTAATCGCCGTAGAAGCGATGCTTGCACCTCCATCCAACTGCAAACTCACAGCTTCAAAAGTCAAGTTTGCAAATCCGATACCGTCAGTCAAACCAATGTTATCCCCGATCGCAAAATCGACAATTACATCGGCACTAATTAAAGTAGCCGCAGCAGACAAACCTCCCGCCAGAATAAACGTATCATTTCCGCCGCCGCCCGTCAGAATATCTTGCCCGCGATCGCCCGCCAACAAATCGTCACCGTTACCGCCCATCAAGATATCATCTTCTTTGCCGCCGCGAATAGTATTGTTACCCTCAGATCCAATTAGTCGATCGTTATCGTTGTTGCCGCTGATAAAATCATCGCCAACACCGCCATCAATTACATCGGATTCTTTGCCGCCGGATAAGCTGTCATTGCCTCCTGCGCCATTAATTGTATCCGCACCTTGCATTCCATTAATGCTATCAGCACCTTCTCCCCCCGTGATATTATCTTTGCCGGAAAGGGCAAAAATTGGCAATCCCGCAGCATTTGTCGGTATTTGAGTATCGGCACTATCTGATAAGAAATAATTGCCGTTGCTGGCTATATTTTTGGCTGCTGTCGTCGGGCTGCCGTCCCCTGTAGCATTGGGTATTGGCGAAGTAATAGATATAGTGTTTGGTGTGGGAGTCGGTGTCGGTGTCGGTGCGGGATTGACACTACCGTCAAGAGAAGTCGCAAAAACTTGCGTCCAATAGTGATTCCAATTTTCTGTGCCAGTATCGTCGGCTAAGAAATAGTAACCAATCCCAATTTCTTTGAGATTAGGGTTAAGAATGTTAGTCCGGTGGCCGCTGCTGTTCATCCACGATGATACAACTTGTTCGGGTGTAGAAGAGCCCGCAGCAATATTTTCTGCCGCCGCTGAGAATTGATAGCCCGTTGCAGAAATCCGACTTCCTAATGACGAACCATCTTTTCCGGTATGGGAAAAGAAGTCTTGCAGTGCCATGTTTTGGCTGTGATTTGCCGCCGCATTTAGTAACTGAGTATTTAAGGTTAGCGGGGACAAACCTAATTTGCTGCGTTCGATGTTGGTAAGTTCTAAAACTCTATTAATAAAGTTTTGATTGGTTGGGCTTGGTGCTACTTGAGAGGCCGATCGCTCTCCTGTTAAAATGTCCAAGGACTGAGAACCGGAATTTTGTAGTTGTTCAAGCATGGGGATGATAAACTGTTTTAAGACTTGGTTTTGCTGGTAGATGGCTTACCGTCTTAAC
This sequence comes from Microcoleus sp. AT3-A2, assembly GCF_036705685.1. Taxonomy (NCBI): domain Bacteria; kingdom Bacillati; phylum Cyanobacteriota; class Cyanophyceae; order Oscillatoriales; family Microcoleaceae; genus Microcoleus; species Microcoleus sp. AT3-A2. Next base: position 27,861 of record NZ_JAUBVF010000005.1, on the reverse strand, counting down.
GATAGTTTCCCCGATCGCTAGCTGGCTGGGCACAATTCCATAATTGTGTTAATCCCTGCCGCTGCTGTATTTATTCTAATTATAGCTGTTGTCAAAGTGTGGATGTCAAGAGCCCGGCTATGATTGGGAAAGGGAAGAGTGCGATCGAATTTAAGGAGAGTTTCACAGAAATTTGCGATCGCCCGTGGCATCAATACAATTTTAGATTTTAGATTTTAGATTTTAGATTTTAGATTTTTCCTGATTAGTAAGGTTTGCGCTACGCACCCAGCGTGCTGGCTGGCTGGCTAGAAACCCGGTTTCTACGAGTTTTGCAGAGAGGAACGACAAATATAGGAAGAAACCGGGTTTCTGAATTCTATGTGCGATCGCCAACTAAGTTTTTAGTAGAATCCTCACAAAAAAATCTAAATTAATTCAAAATTCACAACCGCCCAGGGTTGTTCGGGACCACAAAAGCAATCTCAAGATTTCAAACTATTTTCTTGTCCGACTTTAGCCTCCTGAGCAACTTGATCAACCTCATCTTTGGCGAGAATTTCCAAAGCTGTCTGTGCTTCTGCACCGCCCAACCGCCCCAAAGCTTGGGCGACTCTGTAACGGATCTGCCAATCTGCATTGGAAGCGTAGGGAAGCAGCAGCGGCAGCGCCCGTTTATCTCCCAATTCACCTAATGCACTAATGGCAATGGTTTGGATCAATTCGTTTTCTGAAGTCAGGGCATTTTCTAACATCGGAAAGGCTTTCGGATCTCCCATTTCTCCCAAAGCCGCGACGATGCTCAGTTGCACCAGCCATTCAGAGGTACTGCTATAAACTTGCTGCAAATCTTCTAAAGCATCGGTTAATTTCAATGCGCCCAAAGCATCGGCTGCTGCTGCTTGCACGTCGGGTTCGGGGTCGTTGTTCAGGCTGTTTCGCAGTACCTCTAAAGCGTTCGGCAGATTCTGCGTACCGAGGGTTGATAATTGGCTGACTGCTGCGTAGCGAACCCGGACGTTTTTGTCGCCGATCGCAATTTGAATTAGTTTATAGGCAATCGCGGGGTCTAGTTGCCGCAGTTGGTTGACTGCTCGCAGTCTTTCGCCAAAATCCTCGGAATTCAGCAATTGTTCGACAGACTCAGGGGTAATGCTCATTCGATTTTAAATTTGATAATTGGGAAGAAGGAAGAAGGAAGAAGGAAGAAGGAAGAAGGAAGAAGGAAGAAGGAAGAAGGAAGAAGGAAGAAGGAAGAAGGAAGAGGGAAGAAAAAAAAATAGCTCTGCGTGTATTCCTAACTTCCTTGTCGTCAATCTCGGTAATTGGTAATTGCAAAAAGTCAGCGAGATTGAAAGAGCGATTCCCTACGGGATAGCTTCGCTTCACGACTGGTTTTCTGATACAGTCCTGGAACTGCAACAATTAATTTAAGATTCGGCAGCCATCGAGCGAATAATATCTCCCCTAGTGAGGATGCCGATTACTTTGCCCGCAGTATCAAGCACTGGCAATCGGTGGATACTGCGATCGTGCATCAGTTTGGCAGCTTCTTGGACAGATTTGTCTGGCTCGATGGTAACTGGCTCTGTACTCATCGCTTCTCCTACTGTTTGTCCTAAAGCCTTGTGGAGTTCTCGCTCATAACGAGATGGATTTTCCAAATAAATCACGCTATCGAGCACCATGATATAAGCGGGCGGAGTTACGCCGGTTTCCCGCCACATCAAGTCGGTTTCGGAGATGACTCCTACCAACAAGTCATTCTCATCTACGACGGGAAGACCGCTAATGCGTCGATCGGCTAAAATTTTAATCGCTTCGTTCAAGGGCATTTCGGGTCGCGCCAAAATCGGCTCGCGGCTCATTACATCGGCTACTGTTTTTGGCATGATTAGCGGTTGATTGAGTTTTCTCTCCTTATCGATCATATAGGGAAAGGGCGGCACAGACTGAAGAAAGGCAGCTCTGCTGAAGGGATTCGTTAGAAAGTAGAAGCAAGGAAAAAGTTTGAATGCCAGAATTTTGCTGTTTTTTCGATCGCACTATAAAATTCTGCCGTTTGCCTCTCTCCGGCGAGCGATCGGTCTGACAAGATTGTTAAGATATCTTAAAGAGCGGATAAATCCTTACCAATGCCAGAATCTCCAGCCCGAGAACCAGACTCCCAACCAGAAGCGCGCTGTGTATTGGTTTGCCAGTATCAATCTTGCCTGAAAAATGGTTCAGCAGCAGTGCTAGCTGCTTTTGAAGCTCAACAAGTTGCAGGGGTGAAAGTGGAGGCCTGTAGTTGTCAGGGACAGTGCACCACTGGCCCGACTGTACGAGTTACCCCGGACGAAATTTGGTATTGTCGAGTTAAACCGAGTGATGTACCGTTAATTGTGGAACAACACCTCAAAGAGGGAAAACCTGTAGAGGCGCTGTTCAATCCGAGAATTCATGCGCGTTATTATTATTAATATTGACTTGATTCGGGGAAACTTCCAAGCTCTGGTGCATCTAATTTTAATAGTTATTGTTAAGGAATTGGCACTTTGAAAATCCAAGGAATTGCGCTTAGTTTGTTAGTCCTAATTCTGGGGCGTCCGTCTACGGTTGCTGCTCAAACGTCGGCGGTTGCTGGGGATATTTGTCCTGCGGATTTGGGAGCGCAAGTAGATGCGATCGCCAACCGTCCCGAATTTAGCCGATCGCGCTGGGGCATTTTGATTCAACCTCTATCTTCTACTACTACTCTCTACAGCCGCGACGCCACCAAATATTTTATTCCAGCATCAAATGCCAAGCTGCTAACTACAGCCGCTGCTTTGCAGAAACTCGGTGCAGATTTTCGGATTAAGACATCGGTTTACAGCGGCGAAAATGGAAGTTTGTACGTTGCCGGCAGGGGAGATCCGAGCATTGCTGAGGCTCAGTTGAAATCCTTGGCGCAGCAGTTGAAGCAGCGGGGAATCAGTCAAGTTAACCAGTTGATTGGCGATGACAGCTATTTTCAAGGCAGTGCAGTTAATCCGAATTGGGAATGGGAAGACGCGCAAGCAGGCTATGGAGCGCCGATTAACAGTTTAATTTTCAATCAAAACGCGATCGACCTTCTTTTGTCCCCACAGGCTCTGGGGCAACCTCTGAAAGTTACTTTTGTCGAAGCAAAGCTGGCAAATCAGTGGCAACTTCAGAACAATACTGTTACCGTCGCTCAAAACGAATCTGAGTTTATTGAAATTGGTCGGGAGTTGGATCGACCTATAATTCGAGTGGGCGGACAGTTGAAAGTTGGTGCAGAACCGGAATCAGCTTATGTCGCAGTTGTCAACCCCGCTAATAATTTTTTGCAGTATTTTCAACAAGCCCTGGCGGCTGAGGGAATTCCTGTTAAACAGGCTTTAGTTGCATCGGCTTCTCGCAATTTAAATCAAGAATTAGCGACCGTTGAATCGCCGCCACTGGCGGAATTGGTGAGAGAAACTAATCGCGAAAGCAACAATCTTTATGCAGAAGTTTTATTGAGATTGCTGGGAAAAGTTACAGACAAGATGCCTGTGCCACAAGAGAATACAGGTGAAAGCGGTTTAAAAGAGCTAAAAACAGTTTTAACTCAATTAGGAGTAAATCCAAACAGCTACATATTAGCCGACGGTTCCGGCTTGTCTCGGCACAATTTAATTAGCCCTGAAGCCTTGGTGCAAACTTTGAGACTTATGGCCAATTCACCTGCTGCATCTATTTACCGCCAGTCACTGCCGATCGCTGGCGAGAGCGGCACTTTGAAAAATCGCTTTAATATTACACCAAACCGCGTAATTATGCAAGCAAAAACCGGAACTATGAGCGGAGTTTCGGCGCTGTCGGGATATATCGAAGTTCCGAATTACGAGCCGCTGGTGTTTAGCATTATCGTCAATCAATCTGACCTATCGACTGCAAAAATGCGATCGGCAACGGACGAAATTGTGCTATTATTGAATCGCCTGCGCCGCTGTTAAAACAATACATTTAAGGTGATAAACTTCAACTCAGTAGTTACACCTAAAACACAGGACACCCCAAAATCCTACAAGTTTTAAGTTTCATTAGATTGCAGCGGCGGGGATCGAAAAGCAGCTACAATAAAAGTAGAAAATTTAACACCATTGGGACGTTTTAGCCTGCTACCAGTCGGCGGGTTCTGTACTGACCAAAAATAAGTCTAACTTTCCAACTATGAATTCTTTCGATTCCGAACAGCAACACATCTTTGTCGAAACCAATAACATCCGCCTGCACTGCGTTTCTCAAGGAGAAGGCGAGCTCGTTCTCCTCCTGCATGGGTTTCCAGAGTTTTGGTACTCTTGGCGTCATCAAATTCCTGCTTTAGCGCGTCATTTCAAGGTGGTAGTGCCGGATTTGCGGGGCTACAACGATTCCGATAAGCCGGAAAGCGGCTATGATTTAGATACGCTGAGCGCGGATATTCGCGGTTTGATTTCGAGCCTCGGTTATACAAAAGCTCACGTTGTAGGTCATGATTGGGGAGGGGCGATTGCGTGGCACTTAGCTCAAAAATTCCCCGAACAACTCAACCGCTTGGCAATTTTAAACGCTCCGCACCCGCAGCGATTCATGCAGGAAATGGCGAGCAATTTAGATCAAATCCGCCGCAGTTGGTACGTTTTGGCATTTCAGGTTCCCGGCATTCCAGAATTGTTGATCCGCCAAAACTTGAAAGATTTTGTTCACAATGTTTTCCAAGGACAAGCTGTTCGCAAAGGAGCTTTTAGCGCTGAGGAAACTAAGATTTATCAGACTGCTTTAGAAAAGCCGGGAGTATTAGCCGCCGCTATCAATTATTACCGGCAGATGTTTCATCCGCAGAGGCTTTGGAATTTGGGGCAGAAATTAGAACCTGTGACAGTACCTACTTTGGTGCTTTGGGGAGAAGAAGATGCGTTTTTGAGCCACAAACTGGTAGAAGGTTTAGACAGATTAATTACGGCTCCGTTTAAGTTGAAATTAGTTCCTCACTGTGGTCACTGGATTCAGCAGGAAGCGCCGCAAACGGTGAATCGAGAATTGCTGAGTTTTCTGAGAAATTCTTCTCGTTCTGTGGCTGTGGCATAGAAGGTTTTAAACATTGCAAATGAAAACCCGGTTTTACAGCTAAACCGGGTTTTCATCTGTCTAGGGATAGGTTTTTTTTAGGGTGCATCGTGCCTAGAGTTTCTGGATTACCACAGAATTCAAGCTAGCTGACGCACCCTACTTATTGATCAGTCCCAGAGCAAATTTTCTTGGATCAGCAGTGCAATCATCGCAGTTCTGGAACAAACACCGAGTTTGATAAAAATCCGCCTCACGTAAGTAGCAACCGTCCAGTGACTGATATTTAAATTTTTGGCAATACATTTGTTTGGCAGGCCTTGGGCTACTAATTGCGCGATCGCTCTTTCGCGTGGGCTCAGGCTAATTTCCGGTTTGTAACTTTGGCTTTGCATATTTTTGCAATGAGGTAACGAGTTAAAATCTAATCAATTAAGGGTTGAATTCCGAGTTTTTCTCGAACTTCAGATAAAGGAGTTTCCCAATCAGATGCAACGTCCCAATTAATTAGCCGAGTGGCTAATTTTCCATGTTTTAAGCCTTTGATAATTTGTCCGATCGCGCATTTGCCGCCGATTAGTCCAACTAACACTAAAATCGCACAAGAAGGACGAAATACTTGAGCGCGAGTAAACGCTTGAAGTACCAGTTCATCTTCTGTTGAAGCTGAAAGACCGGTCAGCACGTGCCAAACGTCGTGGTTTCGCTGAATCCAGTCTCCCGATGCGATCGGCTCAAAGCCTTGTTCGTCTAGAAATCGCGCCACTTCGCACCCTAATGTTCCTGCTGGCAGTTGGCGCAACTTTGCCAAGTCTATTTCAAAGTGTCGATCGCTCTCTATTTGAGGATTAATTGTTTGAGCCATCTTTAATATAACTCCTAATTGACCGTCAGCCATAAGTTATTCTCCCTTCGACAATGATTTAAGTTTCGGGCAAATTAATTGGTGTTTGTCAAGTTCATTTTTGCGCTGAATCAAGACGACTTTTTTTTACCTACTCAACTTAGAAACCGTACTTTCTGCCACAGCAATTGGGTTTCAGGAGCTTTTACATTTCTTTACACACAGTCTCAGAGGTGAAATCTGCCAGTTGCCAAAATCTGGCTAGTGTTACTTGGGGCAACTTGACCCACCCGGAAGTAGCCGTAAAATCCACAGTATCTAGCGTTGATTGGAACTCCCTTACTTACGTATATAAATTTATTCTGCTGCTAATTATTAGAACTTGCAATGAGTCAGAAGTGGAAGCTTGCAGGCATCGTGATGCAGGTGCATACAAGTGAAGAGAGGTGAAGCGAGCTGAAGCAACGTGAAGTTATACAGAGTTGATTTGTCGGAATTACGCAGTAGTGCCCATCCCCCGTGGTTGCCGAATTTGTAGTGGCAATCATGGGGGATTGCCCGTATGTCGTTAGAATGTCGCTCAAATGAGTGACACTTATTTGAGCGACTGGCTAAGTATTTTCACCAACAGCTATAAATAGAGTAGAGATTCATACGAGGTGTTGCTGTGAAAAAACTTGACATTTGGTTATCCACAGGAGTTGTGTCATTAATTTGGTGCGCGGCTGCTAGCGCTACCACTTATGTTAATCCTAACGGTAAAACTACTTTAAATCTGTCAGAAAAAGGGAACAGTCCCAGCGGTTTTTACTTGACCAAAGTAGGCAATCGGGAATTTTTGGGCAATATTCAAATTACCCGTTCCGAAGGAGCAGCAGGCTCTTACTATTACAATGGGACTTTCAAAGACAGTGCGACCGGCCCTGGCAGAAAAATTGTTTGTTCTGGAGATATTGCCATTGTCAGGCGTCAAGTTGGAAGAAGCAGCCAATTGGGAGCCGAAGTTACTTGGAAGGTGAAAGGAGGAGAAAATTGTCCTTCTATGGGCCAGACATTTAAAGTAAATTTAGTCGAAGCTTTACCGCGTCCTAATGCAAGTGGCGACTATACTTCTAGCAATGCTAATACTTGGTCGAGTCAAACAAATGGTTTTGTAACTTGGCCTGCTTGGCGAGTCACCTCGCGAGATGGACAACTTAACTGCCGCAAGACCGCAAACGGAGCAATTCAACAAGTTTACCGCGCAGATAAAGATACAGTTGCTGCTGAACTTAGGGGAGCAAATGCTATTACGATGGCGAACGGTCAACCCTGGTTGCTGACAAGACAAGGCTGTTATGTGCGCGCTAATTCTCAATACATTCAGCCCGTTTCTATGCCGCAGTAAGTGACAAAAGTGATAAATAAGCTGCTGCTTATCTCAAAGCCTGACTTCTTAAATAAAGAAGTCAGGCTGCTGGGTGTTCTGTAGTTTTAAGTTGTTCTACTTAAAACCTGATTTGCGATTTAGTGGCCCAGCAGCATAGCTTCTTCTGCCAAATCTTGGCTTTCAATAACCTTCGGTTCCTTCAGGGTAAAAACACAAAGGAAGCAGACAACTACAGCAGCAGTTCCGAGTACCTCAAAGAAGCTGCGGTTGCCTGCAACTGTTTGGGGAAGAAAGCTATAAAGGGTGGCGTAAATTACAGAGCCGACACTGCCGTAAGCACCGATATTGCCGGCAATTTGACCAGTTACTTCTCGTTTGATTAAGGAGGCAATGCCAAAAGTGGCGCCTGCGGCGGCGAAGACAAAGAAGGCACATAACATGGTCATGATAATCACAATTGCTAAATGCCAGTTGGCCGTAATTTGGCTCATAATTAAATACCCCAATCCCACTCCGCCGATCGTCACTGTCAGCGTCCACTTGCGGCTGCCGATTTTGTCTGAAATTAAGCCTCCGGCTGGACGGCTGACCAAGTTCATCATGGGATAAGTAGCAGCTATGGGCCCAGCGATCGCATGATTTATATTGAAGGTGTGTTCAAAAAATTCCGGTAACATGGAAACCACAGCGAGCTCTGAACCAAAGCTGACTGCATAAGCTAATTCTAATAGGAATACTTGACTGATTTGATAGCGTTCTTGAGGTGGGTAATGTTTTTGACCGGTGACAACTTCTCGGTTAACTTGCCAGGCTTTGTAAGCCTGAATTAAATACAGTGCTGTCAAACTAATCCAAATAGCGTACATCACATTTGCAGTCAGAAAATTGGCTTTCTGCAAGCGCCACACGATCAAAGCTAAGGCACCAAATAGAGGAATATTGGTTATTGACAGTGCCCAAAAGCTTTTGGCGCTAGTGACTTCCATTGCGCCGTTGCGGGCCGGGCGCTGATAAACTTTGCCGGGAGGAGTGTCTTGAACGTTGCAGTAAAAAATGACTCCAAAAACTGCTGTGGCAATCCCAGTAAGGGCGATCGCCAGCCGCCAATTTGTGTGCCCGACTGAGAGAAAAGCTGTTCCTGCCGCGATCGCTGGTAACGCTGCTTCTGCGGCAAAAGAGCCAAAGTTACCCCAGCCGCCATAGATACCTTGAGCGAAGCCGATATCTTTTGGGGGAAACCATTCGGCAACTAAGCGAATGCCAACTACGAATCCAGCGCCGACAATTCCCATTGCCAAACGGCTCAAAACCAACTGATTGAAGTTTTGGGCAAAGGCGAATGCCAGTGTAGGAAATGCTGCATACACCAGGAGTGAAGAGAAGGTGATGCGAGGCCCGAAGCGATCGAGCAACATCCCAATAATAATACGTGCAGGAATTGCGAAAGCTAGGTTGCACAGACTGATGATTCTGGCTTGCCCAACTGTCAATCCCAAATCGTGCTGCACCGTTGTGCTGAAGGGTGCGTAGTTGAACCACACTACGAAAGTTAAGAAAAAAGCAAACCAACTCAGGTTCAGAATCCGAAAAGGCCCTCTGAACGATAAAAGTCCTTGAAGCATATATAACTTGTCCTAATAAATAATACAGATTATTAATTTCGAGTTGACTTTCTAACTGTTTGAGGTAACGGTTTTTTTACGATCGCGCTTTGATGTTGCGTTCCAATTCAAGTGGATGTCGAGAGGAAAAATTGTATACAAAGTTACTGTTTGTGCTCAAAACCCCACCTGGCGCATTGAATAAATGCAGATATTGCATTTAAATCTAATTTTAGTAATAAATGCTTATTGCGTTAAAATCCAAAAAACAGTATATTTGAATACAGAAATTAAATTTATTTTAAAAACAGGTAAGTAAAAATGCTTGTACGCTTAACCGAAAGAGAAACTCAGCAAGGCGATCGCCACTCAATCAGTGCCATGAACAACGGATTAAAGGTTAAATCAAGACTTTTTAGTTTCCTGACAGTATGTGTAGCAGTGGCTGGATGCTTGGGAACTGCTTCTGGGGCGATCGCCCAGGAAGCTCAACCGCAAGAAAAAGCACAGGCGATCGAGCAATCCAATCAGCAGCCAGTCAACAGCACGACAAGTCAACCTACTGCTGCGCCTCAATTCGATGCAGTAGCCCAAGAAGACATTGCTCAGATGTTGCTGGGATTTATCTATTTTGTTTTGCCAGTGGGTGTGGGCTTAAGTATTTTTCTGCACGACAAATATGCTCAGAAGCGCTCTGCTACTCTCAACCAGCAGATAGAAGTTTTAGAGATTTCCTTTCACCAAACTCCTCAACATTAAATAACGTGGTGAAATACTCTTATTTTAGAACCCCGACTTCATCGAAGAAGTCGGGGTTCTTTGTATTTTCTCAAATGCTTTATATCATTTCCGGTTACACCGGAATGATGTTGACGGTTTACGGTTTACGGTTGACAGTGAACAGTGAATAGTGAACAGTGAACTCGAATTTACTATTCCGATGCTAACGGATTTGATATTACCCCTAGATATTAAAAAAACAGAATAAACAGAGCCCCGACTTCTTTAAAAAGTCGGAGCTCTAACACCTATCGGATTTATTGACTAAAAAACTTAGATTTCTTCGCCCAAACCATCTACATCATCTACATCATCTACATCATCTACATCATCTACATCATCTACATCATCTACCTCAATAGGAGCGACAGAATTAGCAGAAACCAGAGCACCTGTCTCAAGTTTCTTTTTAACTAGCTCCTCAATTTCATTTTTGAAATCGATGTTTTTCTCCATGTGCTGGATCACTTTGTCTCGTCCTTGAGCTATGTTCTCTCCGTTGTAGCTATACCAAGAACCTTTTTTCAGAATTACTCCCATTTCGTCGGCTAAGTCAGTCAGACAGCCTAAAGTAGAAATGCCTTTGCCAAATACAATGTCAAATTCGGCAATACGGAAAGGCGGAGCAACTTTATTTTTAGCAACTTTAACTTTCGTGCGGTTGCCGTATTCTTCGGTACCTTTTTTCAAGCTTTGAATGCGGCGAATATCGAGCCGCACGCTGGCGTAGAATTTGAGTGCATTGCCGCCGGTTGTTGTTTCCGGGTTGCCGTAAGTTATGCCGATTTTCTGCCGCAATTGGTTGAGGAAAATGACGGTACAGCCGGATTTGCCGATGTTGCCGGTGATTTTCCGCAAAGCTTGGCTCATCAAGCGCGCTTGCAAACCCATGTGGGAGTCGCCCATGTCGCCTTCAATTTCGGCGCGGGGGACGAGGGCGGCTACGGAGTCAATTACTACGATATCGACGGCGACGGAACGCACGAGTTGATCGACTATTTCTAGGGCCATTTCGCCGGTATCCGGCTGGGAAACTAAGAGATTTTCAATATCGACGCCTAAAGCTGAGGCGTAGGTGGGATCGAGGGCGTGTTCGGCATCCACGAAGGCTGCGATTCCGCCGGATTTTTGGACTTCGGCGATCGCGTGGAGGGCTAGAGTGGTTTTACCGGAACTTTCGGGCCCGTAAATTTCAATGACTCGGCCTTTTGGCAAACCGCCGCCCAAAGCAATGTCCAGCGTCAGGGCTCCGGTGGGAATGGTTTCTACCTTCATGCGAGTGGAGTCTCCCAATCGGACGATCGCCCCTTTGCCAAAGCTGCGCTCGATTTGGGAGAGTACGGAAGTTAGAGCTTTTTGCTTTTCTGAGTTTTCAGTGGAAGTTTTTATAGACGCTTCTTTTTTTGCCATTTGCGGTAAGCGGGTAGACCCCTTGCGGAGCTTGTTGATTAACTGTACAACACGTATGTTAGCAGTTATTTTTGGGGTCTGGAGGTTCTGGGAGGATCTGGTTGAAGATTCTTGATTTTGGGGAGGCCCCGGCCACTCGCGAGCTTTCACTCGGGCATGGGCCCGCGCAGGGCAAACAGGGCATACCTCACCACGCGATCGAACCGCTATAGTGGGTATCGATCGCTCCTTGAGTGATGTGTGAAATACCCAAACTAAACGGAGTACCGTTATAATTCGGGCTTCGTGTCTCGTTTGCCGTCGCTCTATTGGGGATATTCATTGCTGAATATTCGTCATCAAAGACGATCGGAGTCTTACACAGCATCTCTGGGCTTTTACGCCCTTTATCCCCTCGTAGGGAACCCACGCAGAAGTCCTATTTCCTAAGACCAAAAACTCTTTTCGTACAACAAACATGGGTTATTTTTTACAGCAGGGCATACCATACTAACCAGCGGTCTGCCTTTTCCTCCTTTCTCTCGCAGTTTCCCGGTAAGCATATTACTGCTACTATGACCGTTTTGTTATTACAGCCGAGTGAGTGGGTCGCAACCATTTATATATTAACTCAAATCAACTCTATATGCCAACTCTTTCTATATTTTTGTTTGGCTTATATCCCAACACCGAACCGGGTACAGTTACGGTGTGAGACTTACGCCAATTGAGTTAAGATGGTTTGCAGTTCCACGTTCCGTGAAGCGTAGCTATCCCGGAGGAAATCGCCACAATTAGGACAAGCATGGGATCTACAACACATCAAGACACATCTGTTAATACCAAAAATTCCCGCTGGCTGATGAACTTATTGGCGATCGGCATTTTACTAGGTATCGGATTTCGGTTTTTTGAGATTGATCGCAAACTGTACTGGCACGACGAAGCTTACACATCAATCCGCGCCGCTGGTTTCACCCGCCAAGAAATCGACAACGAACTATTCCAAAACCGGATTTTTACCGCACCCGAATTGCAAAAATATCAGCGGATTAAACCGGGAAGTACAGAAGCAGACACAATTCGTTCTTTAGCACTAGAAGACCCGCAGCATCCGCCTTTATACTTTCTCATGGCTCGTTGGTGGATGCAGGAATTTGGCAGTTCTCTAACAGAATCCCGCACTTTGCCAGCAATATTGAGTTTGCTGTCGCTGCCTTTGATGTACGCTTTAGCTGAGGAACTTTTCGCCTCGAATTTGGCGGCGTTATTAGCAACAGCACTTTTGGCTTTATCTCCCTTTGACATATTGTTTGCTCAGACAGCAAGGCAGTACAGTTTGCTGACAGCCACAGTTATTGGCAGCAGTTGGCTGCTGCTGAGAGCAGTGCGGTTGCGGGGTTGGAAAAATTGGGTATTTTACTCGCTGGCGATCGCCATTGGTTTCTACACTCACCCTTTTTTCAGTTTAACACTCATCGGACACGGAGTTTTTATAATTTCTTACTGGTTGTTTTTCAAAAAAACAAAATTGCGAGGTCATGTAATTAATTCCCAATTTTTTTTAGCAGTAACAGCAGCTTTAATATTGTATATCCCCTGGATTTACGTGCTGGCGACCAACCTGGAACGTGCCTCCTCTACGACAGATTGGACGCGAGTATCTCCGGGTTGGCTGTATCTTGTCAAATTGTGGACACTCAGCTTTACATCCTTATTTTTTGACTTCGACTTCGGGTTTGATAATATTTGGACTTATCTGCTGAGATTGCCATTTTTGCTGTTAATGGCGGCCGCCCTTTACAAAATTTGCCGCCGGACTAGCAGTTCAACTTGGCTGTTTATTGTAACATCAATTTTTGTACCTTTTTTGATCCTGGCGTTACCGGATCTAATCCTAGGCGGCAAACGTTCCGCCGTCAGCCGTTATCTGATTTCCTGCTTTCCGGGAGTGCAGCTAGCAGTTGCTTACTTGCTCGCAAGTAACGTGAAAACTCAGCAGCGGTTTTGGCAAGTCATTTTAGCCTTGGTATTTACAGCAAGTATAGCATCCTGTACCGTCAGCGCTTTTTCTGATACTTGGTGGAGCAAAGACTTGAGCTATTTTAATGCTGAAGTTGCGAAAATTATTAACAAAGAGGCGATAGCTAATCGGTCGATTAAAGATACAATTGTAATTAGCGATCGCGGCAACGATTTTACTAACATGGGAGATTTGCTTTCTCTGAGTTATTTGCTCGACAAAGACGTGCGGCTGATGCTGATGAGCGAGTCGCCAGATATGGAGATGCTGAACAAATATTCGGCTCCCCTGGTGTTCCGTCCTTCGGAAAAATTGATCTCGGCACTCAAGCAAAATCAACGTCGCTTAGAGCCGATATTGGAATATGCCAGACTGTTCCGAGCGCGGCGAGCTTCTTAGAGCAGATTGACAGAAATGGAAGCTCGTGCGCGGTAGGGTGCGTCAGTGGATTTTAGATTTTAGATTTATTCCACAGATGAATCTGGGAGATTAAACTTTGGTCTAAAATTTTTGGATATTCACGATAGGAGTACGTGGCATGGTATCGGTTTTTGGGCGGGGGCAGAAAAAACTGTTTGAATTGCCTCAAATATTTCGACTGACGCACCTTAAATCACTATTTGGGTATTTTTGTCAATATTCCTGGTAAAGTGCGTCAGACAAAAAACTGTGTGAGTTGTCTCTGGTATTTGGGCGGACGCATTTGACATGATCAGCAATAATTATCAGAGAAATGAGTCTAAAACCCCGTCCCTATAGGACGGCTTTGTAAGTAGAAGTATAAACATTAAACCATCTTTGGTCAAGAAATATAAAAGATACAAACACGCAAGCACTTCACTGTATACTAACAGTAGCCCCCAAAAAGAAGGAGTTAAACTTGTTAACAAACTATGTCTACAAGTTGCGCCCAAATCAAACACAAGACTTAAAAATGTCCAATTGGGTGGATATGTTGCGAAGTCACTTCAACTGGTGTCTTAATGACAGAATCACTCAATATAGTCAACAGTTCATTCAAGGTAACTATTGCGACATTAGAACGCAAAGTGAAGCCAGTCCATTGACCAGTTGTGTCAGTAAAAACGGTGCCACGGGAGAACCTTGGAAAACAGGAAAAACAGACCAAGAGGGGAATATCAAAAACCCTCGACGCCACCCAGGTGATATTCAAATCACCGCGTTGCCCGAATTAAAAGCAGCTAGACCCTGGTTTGCTGGGATAGATTCGACAGTTCTACAACAAAACGTCAAACGGCTGGACACTGCCTATAAATTTTTTTTCGAGGGACGTGGCTTTCCTAAGTTCAAAAACCGCAGTAACTTTACTTCTTTTACTTTCGTGATGGGGGTAAAAATACAAGGCAGTAAAATCTACTTACCAAAGTTAGGCTGGATGCGTTTTTATAACTCGCGCCCAATTCCCAACGGCTTTACCATTAAAGCGTGTACAGTAAGAAAGCGACAAAATGGCTGGTACATATCCGTCCGCATTGAAAACAAGTCTGTCCCCGATTACACGACAAAATCTCTTAAGGATGTCGTCAAAGTAATTGGCTGCGATATGGGACTTACAAAATTAGTTCATCTCTCAGATGGAACTCAAATTGAAAATCCCAAGTTTTCAACCACAAAAAAAGCTAAGCGCACTCTAAAAATTAGGCAGAGGCGGGTTAGCCGAAAAATAAAGGGTAGTAAAAACCGCAAGAAAGCAGCTAATAAACTAGGACTTTTTCACCAGAAGATTAGCGATAAGCGTCAAGCTTACCACTGGAAGGTTGCCAATAAAATAGTTTTCCGTAACGTTGACGCGATTGCTCTGGAGGACTTGAATATTTCGGGAATGATGCGTCGATGTCGAGTGAAGGTTGACGAAAAAACAGGTGAATTCCTGAAAAATGGGCAATCAAGAAAGAAAGGTTTAAACCGTTTTATCTCTGACGCGGGTTGGGGCGACTTAGTTCTGAAGATCGAGTATCTGGCTGCAAAGCAAGGAAAGGTCGTAATCAAAATTAATCCCAAACACTCCAGCCAAGAATGTCGGAACTGCGGTCATATCGATAAGTCTAATCGAGACGGCGAAAAGTTCATTTGCGCTGAATGCGGATATCACGAGCACGCCGATATCGGTGCAGCAAAAACTATTCGCGATCGGGCTTTGAAATTGGTACGCGGGGACTCCGCGAAACCGGGCGTTCGCGCCTAAACGCCCAGAAGATATCCTCACGCTCATTTGAGCAAACGTGAGGAGTCTGGGAACCCTATAAATAGGGAAATTGAGGTAGAAATCCCTCAAGAATCCTCGCGCCTTCAGGCCGAGTGAGTGTCAATTGAATACTTAGGATAAAACGCAATGCAAGAGTTAAATAATTCATCTTCCGAATCCGCGCAGAAGTTTCGCAATCTTCAGACAGAATTACGCGAACGTTGGCGAGCAATCGAAGAATTCGACGGCGGAGATTGTGACATTATTATCATTCCTTCTCTCAGCTTAGATCAGCAAGAAATGCAGAAAGTTGAGGGTGCTTACCATTACGAAGAGCGGCATTTATTTTCATTGATTCGCCTGCGAAATCCCCGCACGCGCTTAATTTACATTACCTCGGAGCCCTTGCACCCAATGATTGTGGATTATTACCTGCAATTGCTGCCGGGAATACCATTTTCTCATGCGCGCGATCGGCTTGTGCTATTCAGTGCTTACGATGCTTCTGCCAAATCCCTCACACAGAAAATTTTAGATCGTCCCCGCTTAATGGAGCGCATTCGTCAAGCAGCGCGGCCGACAAAATCCTATATGGTTTGTTATAACTCGACGCCCTTGGAACGCGAGTTATCTGTTCAATTGGGGATTCCTTTGTGGGCTAGCGATCCCGATCTGTTATACTGGGGAACCAAAAGCGGTAGCAGGCAAATTTTTAAAGAATGTGGCGTGCCTTATCCTGACGGTTCCGAGTTGGTTTGGAATGCGGAAGATTTAGCGGAAGCTGCGGCCGAGTTGTGGGCGCGGCAGCCGCATTTGCAGCGGATAGTAATTAAGTTAAATGAAGGTTTTTCGGGGGAAGGAAATGCAATTTTAGATCTGAAGTCCCTCGCAGGTAAAGCGCCTACAGAAAGAGCGAAGGCAATTGGCGAGCACTTCCATAATTTGCGCTTTCAAGCAACGGGCGAAACCTGGGAAAATTTTAGCAGCCGCATTCCCGAATTAGGGGCAATTGCCGAAGCATTTATCGAAGGAGAAGAAAAGTTCTCGCCCAGCGTTCAAGGCAGAATTGTCCCCAGTGGCGAAGTAGAAATTCTCTCAACCCATGACCAAATTTTAGGAGGCCCAGACGGTCAAATTTTCTTGGGTTGCCAATTTCCGGCGGACGAATCTTATCGAATAGCGTTGCAGGAGTTGGGATGGAAAGTAGGGAAAAATTTAGCCGAAAAAGGTGCTTTAGAGAGATTTGGAGTAGATTTTCTCGCGGTGCGGCAATCAGACGGCAACTGGGATATGCAAGCAATAGAAATTAACTTGCGGAAAGGAGGCACAACTCATCCGTTTATGGCGCTGAAGCTCTTAACAAATGGTCGGTACGATCGTACTACCGGATTATTTTACAGCCTGCAGGGCCGTCCGAAATATTATGTCGCTTCGGACAATTTGAAAAAAGAGCGTTATAGGGGATTATTACCGAACGATTTGATGGATATTATTGCTGACAATCAACTGCATTTTGACAGCGGTACAGAGACGGGGAGTGTGTTTCATTTAATGGGTTGTTTGTCGGAGTTTGGCAAATTAGGAGTGACGAGTATCGGCAATTCGCCGCAAGAAGCTGAGGATATGTATAACAAAGTTGTGAAAGTTCTCGATCGCGAAACGTCAGGCGATTTGAGGTTTGAGATTTGAGATTTGAGATTTGATCCAGCCAGTCAGCTTAGATCCCCGGCTTCTTGAAGAAGTCGGGGATCTAATATCGCTCGCGTTTTGTATAGCAAACGATCAGACGATTAGGATGTTCTTAATCACTCAAATCATTGCTATTATTGAATTGGCCTTCTTGGTTCCATTAGAGCTAATTTTTAGCGGGATAAATGGGCGTGGGATCGATCGAACCTGTGCGGTTGAGCGGCCAAAAACGCACAATCGCCCTACCGATAATATTTTGCTTGGGTACAAAGCCCCAGTAATGGCTGTCACAGCTTGCGTTGCGGTTGTCGCCGAGCACCAAGTAAGAATTTGGAGCTACAACTACAGGCCCGTAGGGATACTGCGGAATTTCTTCAATATATTTTTCCTGTAGCGGCTGCTTGTTAATAAAAACTTTTCCATCTCTGACTTCCACACTGTCCCCCGGTAGTCCGATCACTCGCTTGATATAGGCATCTTTGATCGGTGGCGGCTGTCCCGTACACAAACTAGCCTGGTCAGGAGGCATAAATACGATAATATCTCCTCGCTGGGGCTCTTGGAATCGATAGCTTACCTTATCTATAATTAATCGATCGTTAATTTGTAAGGTTGGGAGCATCGAGCCGGTGGGAATGTAGCGTGCTTCGGCAACCAGGGTGCGGATACCAAAGGCCAAAAATGCTGCTAAGCCGATCGTCTTAATTCCTTCAATCCAAGGATTTTCGGTGTCTTGCGGAGGTTTTTCGTCGGCTGACTTGTCTAGACGAGTCATAGGGTATTGTAGTGACTGAGCTGGATACGAATTATAAACTTAATAATGCTTCCATGCTAGCACGCTGTTTACTGAATTAAGGATATCTTATGACTCCCCAATCAAGTTTGTTAATCCGTCGCGCTCGCATTCTTTTGCCCAATGGTGAGTTTTTGGTAGGAGATGTGCAAATCTGCGATCGCAAAATTGTCAAGGTTGCTGCTGAAATTGTCGAATCTGGCAATCGAGAAATAGATGGGATCGGCTTAACTCTGTTACCCGGAGTAATTGATCCCCAGGTACACTTCCGCGAACCGGGTTTAGAACACAAGGAAGACTTGTTTACGGCTAGCTCTGCTTGCGCTAAAGGCGGCGTGACCTCGTTTTTGGAAATGCCGAATACGCGACCGCTGACCACAACCCAAGCTGCCTTAGATGATAAACTAAGTCGCGCTGCCGAGAAGTGTTTGGTGAATTACGGCTTTTTTATTGGTGCAACGCCTGAGAATTTGCCGGATTTGTTGAACGCGAATCCGACTCCGGGAATTAAGGTGTTTATGGGTTCGATGCACGGGCAGTTGTTGGTCGATGGAGAAGCAACTTTAGAGGCGATTTTTGCTGCAGGCGATCGACTAATTGCCGTGCACGCAGAAGACCAAGCTAGAATCAACCAGAGGCGTCAGGAATTTGCCGGGATTTCCGATGTTGCCGTGCACTCGCAAATTCAAGACAATCAAGCAGCTTTATTGGCCACTCAACTAGCAGTAAAACTTTCTAATAAATATCAGAGGCGACTGCACATTCTGCACCTTTCAACGGGGGATGAAGCTGAGTTTTTGCGCCACGAAAAACCGAGTTGGGTAACAGCAGAAGTTACGCCGCAGCATTTGTTGTTAAATACCAGCGCCTATCAAAAAATTGGCAGTTTAGCTCAGATGAATCCGCCTTTGCGCGAGCCCCGCGATAACGAAATACTTTGGCAAGCTTTACTCGACGGCGTAATTGATTTTATCGCCACCGACCACGCGCCGCATACATTAGCAGAAAAAGCTCAAGATTATCCGAATACGCCGTCTGGAATGCCGGGAGTCGAAACTTCTTTGCCTTTGATGCTGACGCAAGCAGTAGAAGGAAGATGTACAGTGGCGCAAGTTTCTCATTGGATGTCGGCGGCAGTTGCTAAGGCTTATAAGATTCCAAACAAAGGGGCGATCGCTCCGGGTTTTGATGCAGATTTAGTCTTAGTTGATTTGGAGAAATACCGCCCGGTGGTCGGCGCAGAGATGGCGAGCAAGTGCGGCTGGAGTTCCT
The DNA here is from genome assembly GCF_036705685.1 of Microcoleus sp. AT3-A2. Classification (NCBI taxonomy): domain Bacteria; kingdom Bacillati; phylum Cyanobacteriota; class Cyanophyceae; order Oscillatoriales; family Microcoleaceae; genus Microcoleus; species Microcoleus sp. AT3-A2. The sequence continues at coordinate 8,837 of NZ_JAUBVF010000005.1, read as the reverse complement.
TTGAAGGTTGGAGTTTGACTGGATGGCCAGTTGTGACTGTTGTGGGAGGAAAAGTTGTTTTTGAGAATGGTAAATTGGATACAAATGTGAGGGGAGAAGCCTTGACATTTGACGCTGAGTAAGCATGACTTTAACTCAAGTGTTATAATTGGGTATTCCTGCATCGCAAAGGCAATATTACCCATGCTTCTCCAAGAACTAGAAACACAACTCCTGGCCTTAACTCCGACTGAGAAAGCTGAAGCCATCCGGCTTTTAACCCAAAGTTTAAACAATAGCTGGCCAGGAATTACCAAAACTCCCGACGTGTGTGGCGGCGATGCTTGCATTGCCAAAACTCGCATCCCAGTTTGGCTGCTTGAAAGTTTTCGCCGTGAAGGTTCAAGCGATGCTGAACTTCTACAATTTTATCCCCATCTCAGCGCGGCCGATCTAGTCAATGTTTGGACTTATGCTGATGCACATCTGGAGGAAATCGAAGAAGCAATCTGCAAGAATGAGGAAGCCTGAGTCATGCTGAATTTGTATGCAGACGAACAATTTCCTTTGCCCGTTGTGCAATTGCTGCGCGCTTTTGGTCACAATATCCTGACGGTTCAGGAAGCAGGAAAAGCAGGACTTGGGATTCCAGATCCAGAGGTGCTAGCATTTGCTATAAGCAAAGATAGAGCTGTTTTGACATTAAATCGGTTTGATTTTATCGGACTGCACAACCGGCAGCCCGACCACGCTGGTATTATTGTTTGTACCAAAGATAGGAACGTAGAAAAGTTGGCAACACGCATTAATGATGCTATTGCTGGTGAGGAAACTTTGAGAGGTAAATTGATTCGAGTCAACCGCCCGCCACAGTAAATTCGATCGCCTTTTCTCAAATTTCCCATTGCCCATCCAATAAGTCGCCATTACTAATCACTTCAATTTGCCGCCCGTTATATAGATAACTCAGACAAATTTGCAAATAATTATCTGGTTTGTACTGCAATCTTTCCGGCCATTCGATCGCCACAATTCCCAAATCCATTTCTAACCCGTCCCAATAACTTTCTAAGTGCAAAGCCTCCACTTCTTCGGGTTCTAGTCTATATAAATCTAGATGATACAGCGGAACTCGCCCTTCAAAATACTCGTTAATCAGCGTAAAAGTAGGACTCTCAACCGAGTCTGATATTCCTAAACCTTCAGCGATACCTTGAACCAAGGTAGTTTTGCCAGCACCTAAATCTCCTTGTAATAAGATTACAGTGCCGGGGGGGAGCGATCGACCTAACGCAGCACCAAACTTGCGCGTAGCCTCAGAATCGGGAAGCAAAGTTTTCATTTCAATAATTAGTCCTTAGTCATTTATTATTTGTTATTTGTTATTTGTTATTTTTACTCGCTGGTGGCTGCCAATAACCAATAACTAATAACATTAGTCAACAGTCAACAGTCAACAGTCAACATTCAGCAGCTTAAATGTTTTGTGCGCGGCCGTACCAACGCAGCAACATCCCCGCCAACCTTTGAGAATTGTGGCGAATTAAACCCGTATTTTGATCTTCATCCATGACATTGGCGATGACAACTCGCCGCCCCAATTGCGTCACGGCTTCTCGATCGAGTACAACCGGATAAGAATTCTCCTGAGAATAACGGATCAAAGCTTTTGCAGAAGGGACTTTTCCTTGAACTACTACAGCATCGAACAGCGGCCTGCCGCAAGCGCGGTCGATCGCCCGAATGTGGTCTGCAACACTGTATCCGTCTGTTTCCCCCGGCTGAGTCATAATATTGCAAACATAAATGCGCGGAACTTCGCTGTTGGCGATCGCATCAGCAATTTCCGGCACCAACAAATTCGGAATGACACTCGTATAAAGACTCCCCGGCCCAATAATAATAAAATCCGCTTCCCGAAGTGCTTGGGCTACCCTGGGCAACGCCGGAGGATTAGCAGGAGTGCAGCCAATTTTGATGATTTGCCCGTTAGCTTTTGTAATGCTGGACTCCCCCTCAATCCTCCGGCCGTCAGCCAGTTCTGCCCACAAAGAAACATCGCTAAGAGTAGCCGGCAGCACCTCTCCCCTAACTGCTAAAACTTTAGAACTCGCGGCGATCGCCTGTTCCAAATCTCCAGCAATATCGCTCATCGCCGTCAAAAACAAATTCCCAAAACTGTGACCCACCAAACCGTCACCAGCCCTGAAACGATATTGAAATAACTCAGTTAATAACTTTTCCTCATCTGCCAAAGCCGCCAAACAATTGCGAATGTCTCCCGGCGGCAATACCCCAATTTCCCGTCGCAGCCGCCCGGAAGACCCCCCATCATCCGCCACCGTGACAATAGCAGTGATTTTGGCGCTGTAATCCTTCAATCCCCTGAGCAAATTAGAAAGACCCGTACCGCCCCCAATTGCCACAATTTTCGGGCCGCGGTGCAAGCGGCGGTGGTTGAGAAGTCGATCGACCAATTCCTCATTCCCTTCGGGCATCAACACTTGAGTAATAGAGTTCAAACTGCGAGTTTGCCCCCACAGAATTAACAAAATCCCGCCAGCAATGATGATCGGCCCCGACACGTAATTGGGAATAACTTCCGCAATCCACGCCAAAAAATTTCTCAACAATTGCAATAAGAAGAAAATGGGAGTCATCCCAGTCCAAATTGCTAAACCCAAAGTGGCAAGTACCACGCCGCTGGCACTGATCAGCAGCCACCGTTTCACTAAAAGTCCGGGGGCTAACCACTTAAACCACTGGTGAACTCGCCCGTGCCGCAAAGAAGGGGGGTAAGGATTTCTGGATTGGGCAAAAACCTGCTTGGCTTTAGCCAAGACACGGAGGGCTTTAGGAAGTGAACTAATTGACATGGTTAATTAGTCTTAAGGGTATTGGAACAGCTCGAGCTGACAAATTTACAATACAAGAGAGTTTTGATTTTGGCAGTCAATTTTAGTTATTAGTCATTAATCATTAGTCAGGAGTCATTAGTCATTAGCTAGACTGAGGACTGAGGACTAATAACTTATTGATAACATTTTATGGCTGAGCCACTAATCGAACTCAAGGGGGTAAGTAAGTCCTTCGGCCAGAACCCGATCCTTGATCGAGTCGATCTGAGGATTTATCGGGGAGAAGCCCTGGCAATTATTGGCCCTTCCGGGACGGGGAAATCTACGATTCTGCGGATAATTGCGGGTTTGTTGGCCCCGGATGCCGGTGAGGTTTTTGTTCAGGGACAGCGCAGGGTCGGATGGGTGGACGACGTGGCAGATCCGATCGGAATTGGGATGGTGTTTCAGCAAGCGGCTTTGTTTGATTCGCTGACGGTGGAGGAGAATGTCGGTTTTTTACTTTACCAGCATTCTAAGCTCCCGCGCCGCCGCATTCGGGAATTGGTGCAGGAAAAGTTGGAGATGGTGGGTTTGCCGCGAATTGGCGAACGCTATCCGGCGCAGTTGTCTGGGGGAATGAGGAAGCGGGTAAGTTTTGCCCGCGCTATCATGGCGAATCCTGATAATGACAGGGATAATCCAGAGGTTTTGCTGTACGACGAACCGACGGCGGGTTTAGATCCGATCGCTTCGACGGTAATTGAAGATTTAATCCGCGACTTGCAGGCGGCCCAAGGTGTTTGCAGCACTTATGCGATCGTCACTCACCAAGACAGTACCATCCGCCGCACTGCCGATCGCATCGTGTTTCTTTATCAAGGCAAAGTGCAGTGGGAGGGAACCGTCAATGACATTGCATCGACAGATAATTTACTGATCAGACAATTTTTTAGCGGCAGTGTTACTGGGCCTATTCAAGCGCTTGGATAGTCATTAGTTATTAGTCATTAGTCATTAGTCATTAGTCATTAGTTATTAGTTATTAGTCATTAGTTATTAGTCATTAGTCATTAGTCATTAGTCATTAAAGTCGAGGTAATATGGCTACAAAAAGTTTTCAGGAGTTGCGGGTTTATAAATTATCAGAACGACTAGCTGATGAAATTTGGACAACTGTTAACACTTGCGAGCCATTTGCAAAAAATACGATCGGCTAACAAATTGTCCGTTCAGCCGATAGCGTCGGTGCTAACATAGCAGAAGGAGTCGGACGAGGCAGCTATCAAGACAATAAACGTTTTGTCAAGATAGCTAGAGGTTCTTTATATGAAACTCAACACTGGTTGAGACGAGCTTACACTCGAAACCTTTTAACTGTTGAACAAGTCAATATATTCACAGCAATCATTAATGACTTAGCTCCTCAATTAAACTCCTACCTACAATCTATCGGATCATCCCCTAAAAATCACGATCAATAACTCACAAATAATAACTGAGGGCTAACAACTAACAACTAATGACTAATGACTAATGACTAATAACCAATGACCAATGACTAAGGAGGTAATATGCGATCGCGAACTGTAAGAGAAGGTTCTGTCGGGTTCTTAATTTTAGTAGGAATCGGTTTATTTGGCGGCTTAGTGCTCTGGCTGCGGGGCGTGCAGCTAGGGAACCGCAGCTACAAATTCGCCGTAGAATTTGGCAGCGCCCAAGGAATGCAAATAGGCACGCCCATCAGGTATCGCGGGGTTGCAGTCGGTAAAATTACCGCCCTCAAACCGGGTTCCAACGGCGTAGACGTGACGCTGGAGATTGCCCCCGGTACTTTAGTGATTCCCAGGGATGTTACGATCGAAGCGAATAAATCGGGTTTAATTGGCGAATCGTCGATCGACATTACCCCCAACTCGATTTTGCCAGAATCCTTACTTACCGCCAATCCCGTTAGTGCCGACTGTCCCCCTGAGATTATCTGCCAAAATTCGCGCTTAAAAGGTCAAGCTGGAGTCACTATCGACGAACTAATTAAATCCACAGTCCGCCTAGCTAATTTCTACACTGACCCTGCGCTGTTCAACAATATTAAATCCTTGGCAGAAAATACAGCTAACACAGCTAAAGGTGCAGCTAAACTCACTCAAGATTTATCGAATTTAACTCAAACTGCCCAAACCGAAATCAAAAATTTAAATCAATCTGTCAGGGGAGACATTGGGACATTGAATCAATCGGTTAAAACCGAAATAGCCAGTTTGAATCAATCATTAAAGGGAGAAGCCAGCAGTTTAAATCAATCATTAAAGGGAGAAGCCAGCAGTTTAAATCAATCGCTAAAAGGGGAAATATCAGGAATTGCCGCTGATGTTTCTAAAGTAGCAGCTACGGCGGACACTTCCACAAAAGCCGTATCTGCCGCTGCGATAAATTCTGCTAATTCAGTAACTCAAGCAGCCAATCAAATTACATTAACAGCCAACCAAGTCAATTCTTTAGTAGCAACCAACCGCGGCAGTTTAGTCTCAACTCTAAATAACATCAATCAAAGCAGTCAGGAACTGCGGGTAGCTGTCAGCAGTTTGAGTCCGACAATTAATCGAATCAACCAAGGACAATTGCTGAACAATTTAGAAATTTTATCAGCGAATGCTGCCCAAGCTTCTAGTAATTTGCGAGATTTATCCAGCCAGGTAAATAATCCCGCCACTTTGTTATTATTGCAGCAAACTCTAGATTCTGCACGAGCTACCTTTCAGAACGTGCAGAAAATTACTTCCGACGTGGATGATTTGACGGGAGATCCGGCTTTCCGCAACAATATTCGCAGGTTGTTCAACGGATTAGGAGGCTTGTTGGGTTCGACAGAACAACTGCGACAGCAAGTTAAAGTTACTCAAACATTAGCTCCCCTTTCTGAGAAAGTAAATGCGAGTACGCCTGCCAGAAATCAATCAGTAGAGCCTGGATTTCCCAGCTTGCAAAAACAGCCAAAATTGCCTGTTATACCTTCTCAAACTGCAAGATCAGCAGAACCACTTGCTCCCGAAAATACTCCCTAAAACAGGGTATCATTGAATAACCGCAATTATTGCAAGATTCGTGACTTCCTCTAGTTAGTAAGGTGCGTAATGCACCCCGATTACAGCTAGTTAGTAGGGTGTGCATTGCACACCCCGATATTAAAGTTCTTGTGCAAATCCTATTTAAAAAAAACTGTGTGAAGCGAAACCGAGAAAACCAATGACGCAAACATTATCGAAACCGGAAGAAACAAAAAACAAGTATACTATAACTTGGGAAAAATTGCCAGACGACTTTAAATTACCCGACGAGCCTGTGGAAAACATCGACCAACCACTTTTAGCCGCGGCCCTCCGAGAAGCCTTGGATCTCGCAGGATTTATCCTAGCTTCAATGCTAGTAGCTTCCAATTTTGGACTGTGTGCCAAAGTTAACGAAAAAACAGTAGTAAAAGCACCAGATTGGGTGTACGTTCCCTCGGTATTGCCAGCAGAACCAGGAGAAGTTCGTCGCAGTTATACGCCCAATGCTGAGGGAGAAGTCCCCGCAGTAGTAATGGAATTTTTATCGGATACTGACGGCAGTGAATATTCAAATAAACCGACATATTCTTACGGAAAATGGCGGTTTTATGAGCGAATTTTGCAAGTGCCGATTTATGTAATTTTTGAACCAAAATCGGGAGTTTTGGAAGTGTACAGACTATCGAATTCGGGAGAGTACGAATTGCAAGAACCGGATACTAATCAGCGATTCTGGATAGAATCAATGGGTTTATTTCTGGGGGTTTGGGAAGGTGAAAAATCTCAGAGAACGGGTTATTGGTTGCGCTGGTGGGATGAGAATGGCAATTTGCTGCTGTGGGGTGCGGAACGGGTGGAACAGGAACGCCAGAGGGCCGAAGAGGAACGCCAGCGCGCCGATCGACTAATGGCATACTTGAGGAGTCAGGGTATCGATCCTGATGGCATTTGAAGGTGTGAAAGGTCGATCGACCTTTCGGCCATTAATCCAATCCCATTTTGATTGCACAATCGAGTCAGCAAGGGCGTTTGAGATTAAAAATAACCACAATTAAGGAGCGATCTGCAGGACTGCAACAACATTAGAAGAAAAATTAGATCGGCTTCCTGATGACTTAGCCTCAGCACTAGAAGCGGAACGCCAGCGTGATCCTGAACTCGAATCTTTGCTAGCGCGTTACCGAGCTCGGTTTGGCGAATTGCCTGAGAGTAACGGCTAAAAAGTAAGGGTGCGATCGCCCTTCACCGATCGAGATCGCCAGCGTGTTATTGTTACCTAAATGTCCTTGACAAATCTCAGTTTTTGTGGGGTGGCTAGGATGGGTCTCAAATTTTAAATTGCGAAGGGCGATCGTTTTGCGATCGAACTTGGGCATTCTAGAGATTAGGTGCTTTGCGAGTGCCTGGAAAACAGCGACACCAAGAGTTAGCAATGGAAAGTACACAGAAAAAATCTAGTGATAGTCGGGTTCATAGGAGCGATCGAATTAAGCAGATTTTTGCGTTAGTATCAATGGTTGGCTTTGGTGGTTCGGCAATTTTTGGTATGGTGAGTCTGTTCGGCAGCGGTTTGAGCAGCCAGCACCAACAAAAATCAGCTCCGCCGGTAGCAGTTTCCCAGGAATCTTTGCTAGCGGCGCAGGAACGGGGATATGAGACGGTTTTGCAGCGGGAACCGCAGAATCAGACGGCTCTGGAGGGGTTGGCAAATGTGCGGTTGCAGATGAATAATAAGGTGGGTGCGATCGAGCCTTTGGAGAAGTTGGTGAAGCTCAATCCTGACAGACCTGATTATAAGGTATTGTTGGGGCAGGCTAAGGGGAAGTAAGGGGCTAATATAAAAAAAACATAAATGAAGTTTTTTAAGGGAATATAATGCATCTAATCCATCGCAAAACTTGCCGTGTCTGTGGTTCTCCGGCTCTTACCAATGTCATCAATTTAGGTGAGCAGCATCTGCAAGGTTCATTCATAAAACCAGGCAAAGAAGAACCGCCCTTGAGAAAAATTCCTCTTTCTCTCGTGCGCTGTGACCCGCTGAAAGATGAAAAAGCTTGCGGTTTGCTTCAGATGGAACATACCGTTCCCCCAGAAGTGTTATATTCCGCCTACTGGTATCGTTCCGGTACAAATCAGACTATGCGAAGTCACTTGCAAGGAATTGCAGAAGAAGCTTCATCGCTAATCGGCAAAGACAAAGCGCTTGTCTTAGACATTGGTTGCAATGATGGCACTTTACTCAATTGCTATCCAGAAGAATTTATCAAATTTGGCGTAGATCCGTCTGACTTAGCTCAAGAAATTACTGGAGATATTACTGTTATTCAAGATATTTTCCCTTCGGAAGAACTCATTACACTCCTGAAAGGCGAAAATTTTGATATCATTACATCTATCGCGATGTTTTACGACCTTGAGAATCCTGTCAGGTTCTGCAAAGAAATTAAAAAACTGCTAGCAGTTGATGGAGTATGGATATTAGAAATGTCATATATGCCATCAATGCTCAAAATGAATTCTTATGACACAATTTGCCACGAGCATTTGGAATATTACAGTTTGGCAGTGCTGGAGTACATTCTAAAACAAGCAGAACTGAAAATAGTGGATGCTGTAGTCAACGACATCAACGGTGGCAGTATTCGCTGTTATGCGACACATATTGATAACTTTGCATTTAAGAACAAAGAAGCTTTGCAGCGCATCAATCTGTTGCGTCAAGAAGAATTTGATATGGAGCTGGATACTGATAAACCCTACAAAAATTTTCAAGACCGTATAAACGTACACAAAGAAGAACTGAATTGTTTACTTAAAAAATTGAAAAAAGAAGGCAATACGGTTCATCTATACGGTGCTTCCACCAAAGGCAATACTATATTACAATGGTGTGGGTGCGATTCGTTTAACCCAAATGGGTAGCAATACTCAGGGAAGGTTAGCCTAACCAACTGGTTAGTATAACTGAATA